>CALMIQ010000034.1 GCA_937863965.1 uncultured Micropruina sp. | reverse complement strand
GGAAGGGGACGGTCCTTGTGGATACCGGGGAGGGTCCAGAGCGCAAGCAGGACGGGAGAGCACGCGCGCGGGGTCTAGAATGAGCCCGATTCGTGCTCCGGGGTCGGTGTAAGTCCGAACCGGCGGTGACAGTCCGCGACCCGCTGCTTGCAGCGGTTGATCCGGTGGAATTCCGGAACCGACGGTGAAAGTCCGGATGGGAGGCAGCACGGACGGCGGTCGTCTTTGGCGTCCGCCGTCGATCGGCGCGTACTCCTGCGCCGACCCCCGGAACGCGTGGACGCGGACCGGAGGAGACCATGACACGGCTGAGCCCCCAGCGGCGGCGCCTGATCGCGCCCGCGCTGCTCGGCCTCGTGCTGCTCGTCGTCTGGGCGCTGGCGGCATCCGCGGCGTCCCCGGTCTTCCTGCCCGGCCCCGCCGGCGTCCTGGCCCGGATCGTGGACGACGCGATCACCGGTGCGCTGTGGCCCTACCTGGCCGTCACCCTCGCCGAGGCCGGCGGTGGCTGCCTGCTGGGTGCCGTCGTCGCGCTGCCGCTGGCCGTCGCGATCCACCGCTCCGCCTGGTTCTCGGACGCCGTCCATCCCTTCCTCGGCGCCACCCAGGCGATCCCGGCGATCGCCCTGGCACCGCTGCTGGTGCTCTGGGTCGGCTACGGGCTGATCCCGGTCGTCCTGCTCTGCGCGCTGATCGTCTTCTTCCCGATCCTGGTCTCGGCCGTGGTCGGGTTGCGGATGGTCCCCCGCGAGGTGGTGGACGCCGCCCGCATCGACGGCGCCGGCAGCCTCGGCCTGCTGCGCCACGTCGAAGCCCCGCTCGCGCTGCCGTCGCTGCTCGGCGGGTTCAAGAACGGTTTCGCGCTGAGCGTCACCGGTGCGGTCGTCGGCGAGATGGTGATGGGCGGCAGCGGCCTGGGCACCGTGCTCACCGTGCAGCGGGACGCCGTCGACACCACCGGCATGTTCGCCACCATCGCCTGGCTGTGCCTGATCGCCGCCGGCGCCTACTCGTTGATCACCTGGTGGGAGCGCCGCTCCGCCATCGTCGAATCGCTCACCTGAGGAGAGCCCATGAAGAATCGAAACCTGAGCCGTCCCACCCTGCACCGTCGGACATTCCTGACCGCCGCCCTGGCCCTCGGCGTGGCCGGCTGCGCGCCCTCCACCGCCCCCAGCACCACGCCGTCGGCCGCGCCCAGCCCCGCCGCCCGGGCCACCATCGGCCTGAGCTACATCCCCAACGTCCAGTTCGCGCCGTTCTACGTCGCCGAGGCGCAATCGCTGTTCGCGGGCGTCGATGCGACCGTCAGCCTGCGACACCACGGCGCCACCGAGGGGCTGTTCAACGCGCTGACCTCGGGCGCCGAGGACTTCCTGGTCGCCGCCGGCAGCGAGGCGATGCAGGCCCGTGCCGAGGGCGTGGACGTGGTCGCGGTCGGTGCCTACTACAAGGCGTTCCCGGTGAACGTGATCACGCTGGGCAGCTCGCCGATCCGTGACCTGACCGACCTGAAGGGCCGCTCGCTCGGCGTCCCCGGGCGTTTCGGCGAGTCCTGGCTGGGCGTCCAGGTGGCGCTGGCCACCGCGGGCCTCAGCGAGAAGGAGGTGGAGATCGTCGAGGTCGGCTACACCCAGGTGGCTGCCCTGACCACCAAGAAGGTGGACGCCGTCGCCGGCTTCCGCACCAACGAAGTGGTCCAGCTGCAGGCGTCCGGCGCCGAGCCCCGCGCGCTCCCGGTCGCGCCCGGCACCGTGCCGCTGGTCAGCACCTGCCTGCTCACCTCGTCCGCGTACGCCACGGCGAATCCCGAGGTGGTCCGCCAGGTGGTCGCCGCCACCGCGAAGGCGATCGAGGCCACCGCGGCCGACCAGAAGGCGGCCGTCGACGTCTCCGCCACCCAGATCCCCGGCTGGACGGCGTCCGCCCGTCCCAACGCCGAGGCCGTCCTGGCCGCGACCGTCGAGCTGATGGACCTCGCCGACGGCAGGTTCCAGCCTGCGCTGGACGCCGACCAGTGGCAGGCGATGGCGTCGTTCCTGGAGCGCTCGAAGCTGATCGGCAAGCCGGTGGCCGCCTCCGACGCCTTCAGCAACGCTTACACGATGTAGCCGGACTCGCGACCAGCCTGGCGGCACCCCGGCGGCGATGGCAGGATGGCCCCATGTGGGACGTGTCATCCGGGGGGCTGGCGCCCGCCCGGGTGCCGGGCGATCCCTCGCCGGACCGAGCCGCAACCCCCGATCGCGGGCGTGCACGACGTCCCGTCGGCGGCAGTCGCCAGTGACCCGTCGCACGCGCGCAGGTCATCTGGGTAGGGCCGACCCTGCCCGGGGAGCCAGCGCGGCCGGCCTGCGGTTGGGGCTGGCCCGGGCGGTCGCGATGACCTGCGTGGGCGTCATCCTGCCCGCCCTGTTCATGGCGCTGGGGCAGCTCCCGCACCTGCATCCGCTGTGGCTGGCGACGGTCGGCGGCGGGATCGTCGGGTTCTCGCTGCTGATGCCGATCTACGCCTGGTCGCTGGGTGACGTCCGCTGGTTGTGCGGCGCCTATGCGCTGGTCAACCTGGTCGGGCTGGCCACCTGGCCGCTGGCTTGGATGGGTCCGGCCAAGGCCGAGCATGCGCCCTGGCTGTGGATGTGTCTCGGCGTCGCCGCCGTCTGCGCGGCGATGGCCACCACGGTGGCGGTCGGCTTCGGCTACACGATCGTCGCCGCGCTGGTCTTCGGCGGCGTCCGGATGACCCGCTCCGGGGGCGACCTGGACGCCCTCGAGGCCATGCAGGACGTGCTCACCCTGCTGGTGCTGCCGACCGCGTTGCTGCTGCTGATCCAGTTCTTCGCCAACGCCGTCGAGGAACTGGACGCCACCACCGTCGACTCCCAGCGGGTGGAGGTCGACCGGGCGATCGACCGGGCGCTGAACCAGCAGCGGACGGTGCTGGACGCCATCATCCACGACCGGGTGATGACCACCCTGGTCGCGGCCGTGCAGACCGATCAGCCACGGGGCGAGGTCGCCGCGCTGGCCCGCACCGCCCTGGACGCCGTGACCGAGGCCGGCGCGACCCCCGACCTGGGGCAGTCGCTCACCCCGCACCAGCTGGCCCGGCTGATCGAGGACATGGTCGAGTCGGTCTGCCCGCAGGCCCAGGTCAGCGTCGACCCCGGCAGCGCCGGATTCCTGATCAGCGCGGCGGTGGCCAGCGTGCTCGGCCAGGCGACCCGGGAGGCCGCCCTGAACGTGACCCGGCACGCCGAGGCCGAGAACGTCACGATCGAGGTCTCGGCCCGGATCGACCGCGGCGACCAGCAGGTCCGGGTCGTCGTCCGCGACGACGGCAAGGGCTTCGACCCCGGCGACCTGCCCGAGAACCGGTTCGGCATCCGGGTGTCGATGACCGAGCGGATGAGCAACATCGGCGGCACCGTCGACATCGACTCCCGGGTCGGCGCCGGCACCGTGGTCAGCCTGTTGTGGATCGGCCGCGACCAGCGGCCCACCGACCGGGTGTCGCGGCGCCGGGCATCCGAGGCGCTGCAGTCGGTGCTGCGGGTGGAGCTCTTCCTGTTCCTGGTCTGGCTGGTGGTCGGCATCCAGGTGCTGGTCGGCCTGCTGCAGGCCCAGGCCACCGGGGCCGACCCGCCGGTGCTGAGCGCGCTCGCCCTCGCGCTGGTCGCCACCGCGATCGCCGTCCGCCGCGCCGGTGAGCGGCGGATCAGCAACGTGGAGGCCGGCCTGGTCGTGCTCTGCCTGACCGCGCTGTCGTACCTGATGAACCAGGTGGTACAGAACACCCCCATGGCGGGCTACGGCACCTGGCACAGCTCGGTGATCATGGTGCTGCTGATCACGGTGCTGGTTCGGGGCCGGCGCGCGCTCGCCTGGCTGGGGCTGGCGATCTTCCTCGTCCAGGCCGCGGCGTGGACCTACCGCAACCAGTTGGGACCCGACGTCTTCATCGACGTCGCCTTCGGCCCGCTGCTCTGGCTGGTGCTGGCGACGCTGGTGCTGCGCGGCGTCCGGTCGATCGGGGAGCAGCTGGTCCGCGTCCGCAGCGCCTCGCTGCAGAACACCCAGGCCATGGCCGAGAGCTTCTCCCGGCTGGTACTGCGCGAGGTCTGGCTCACCGAGCTGCGCGGCCAGATCGGCCCGCTGCTGCAGAGCCTGGCCGATCCGACCCATCAGCTGAGCGCCGACGAGCGCGATGCCTGCCGCGTCCTGGAGGGTCGGCTGCGGGACGCCCTGCGCGCCGGAAACCTCGTTTCACAAGGTGTGTCGGACGCCATCCAGGCGGCCCGCGGACGCGGCGTCGAGGTGGTGCTGGTCGACAACCGGGGCTCGAAGCTGCCGGAGGCGGTGCGCCGCACGACGCTGCGGCAGCTCGAACAGCTGGTCCGGTCCTCCACCAGCGGACGCATCGTCGCCCGGACCGCCCCCGAGGGCTATGCCGAGGCGGTCACTATCCTGCAGGTCGATGCGGAGCGTAACCTCACTACGATCGACGAGTCCGGAACGGTGACTGTGAGGAAGACATGACCGACACCCCCATCATCTCCACGGCGATCATCGACGATCACGAGGCGATCCGGTTGGGGGTCGGGGCGGCCCTGCAGCAGCACGCGGCGGGCCAGGTGCGGGTGGTCAGCTCCCACGAGACGGTGGACGCCTTCCTCGCCGATTCGGTGGACGCCGACGTGGTGATGCTCGACCTGTCCCTGGGCGACGACTCCGACCCCAAGGAGAACGTCGAGCGGCTCGCCGAGGTCGGCTACCGGATCCTGGTCTATTCGATCGCCGACAACATCCGGCTGGTCCGCCGGGCGCTGGCCGGCGGCGCGGACGGCGTCTGCCGCAAGGCGGAACCGATCGCCCAGACCATCGAGGCGCTGGAGGCGGTGGCGAACGGCCAGATGGTGCTGTCGCAGGAGATCCTGGCCGCGATCGAGTCCGACACCAGCTACGTGGCGGCGAATCTGGGCCCGCGGGAGAAGCAGGTGTTGTCGTTGTACGTGGCCGGCCTGGAGATCCCCGAGGTCGCCCAGCAGCTGTACATCACCGAGAACAGCGTCAAGGAGTACCTCAAGCGGATCCGGGTCAAGTACACCCAGGTGAACCGCCCGGCCAACAACAAGCTCGACCTTTTCCGCCGGGCCATCGAGGACGGCATCATCCCGCCGGTGCAGCGCCGCAACTGACGCC
>CALMIQ010000033.1 GCA_937863965.1 uncultured Micropruina sp. | reverse complement strand
CACCAACAATGTGAAACCGGGCTCGAAGTCGCCGACCTGTGGTTACGTCTATACCCAGCCGTCGCCACCGAAGGGTGCCTACACGGTGACTGCCACGGCCAACTGGCAGATCTCCTGGAGCGTCGACGGATTCAGCGGCAGTTTCCCGTACTCCTATTCGGATTCCGCATCGATCCGCATCGGGGAACTCAGCGCGCTCAACCGGTAGGCGCTCATTTGCCGCGCCGATCAGCCCTGCAGCACCGTCGGGGCGCCGCCGACACTGGACACCTTCACCGTGCCGTCGGGCTGGAGGACGACGACCGCCGACATGGCGGCCGCGAGATCGAGCCGCTGCCAGGATCCGGGCGCCTTGCCCTTCGCGTGTGCCTTCGAGGTGTCCAGCGGGTGACCCGAACGCGTCTGGGTCTGCGCCAGCACCGCACGTCGCTGCGCCATGGTGAGGGTCGGGAAGGCGGTGAGCAGCAGATACTCGGCCTTGCTGGGCAGCGAGGCCTCGAGTGCACTGCCGCTCGGCGCGAAGCCGTAGCCCAGCCGCTCGGTGTACACCGCGAGGGCGGACGCCCGGCTCGTGACCACCTGGCTGGTGCCGCCGGGAGCAGCCGCGCCGGCGTAGGGATCATTGCGATACGGCTGGTCGGACGCCGCGCAGACGGCCAGGCGGGCGCCGCAGGCCGACTCCAGGTAGTTCACGAGTTCCTCGCGGGCCGGCAGGATCTTGGCGTTCCGGAACTTCTTGTCCGCCCAGCGCGTGGTGACCACCGCCTGTCCGTTGATCCGGCCGCCCACGACGTCCAGCGGATAGTGGACGCCGAGCACGAGGCGGTTGTTGGCGGCCTCGGACGTCCGCGCGAGGATGGACGGCGCCAGTTCGGGCAGCATCGTCGCCAGCATCAGGCCGGAGGAATAGGCGTCGGTGGTGTGCCCGCTCGGGAACGACCCGCTCCGGCACAGGCCGGAGGAGCCATATTCGGCGCTCAGCTTCACCGTTCGGTCGGTGTACCGCTTGGTCACGTCCACCGCGGCCGGCACCCGGGTGATCCTCAGGTTGCCCTTCGCGTCCGCCCACGGCTGTCCCCTGCGGAGCCTGGCCAGCGACGACGCGTTGACCTTGCTCGACTTGCACGACGACGAGTCGCCCGGCGCGCGGGCGGCCTTCGAATCCGTTCTCAGGAAGGGCCGCGGATAGCTGAACTTCGACTTCAGCTTGCCGGTCGACACGTAGTTGCCGACGGTGCCGGTGGTGTTGTTGAGCAGCTCGGTGGTCAGCGGGAGCTCGCCGGTGATCCGGCCCTGCAGGTAGAGCGCGCCGAGCCGTTCGCCCAGCCCGTCGGCGATCGTGAGCGACTGGTCGTAGCCGCGGTCGTCGGACGCCAGGTATTCGGCGTCCTGCAAGGCGCGGAACCGCTGCTGCGGGGTGGCCTGCTGATTGACCCAGCTGACCACGCGGTCGTTCCAGCGCAGCACGGTGGTGTTCTTCACCTTTCCGTGCCCATCGTTCTTGCCCGAGCTCTTCCATAGCGACGAGTACCCCGCCAGCGCGGCAGCCAGGTTCGGCTTGGCCTCGTCACTGGGGTACCCGCCGGCCCACGCCGGCGGCAGCACGGTCGCCGACAGACCGATCGTGGCGACGAGGACGGCGGCCGCTCGGACGAGTCGTCCGCGGCGTGATGCCGTGGGGGCGTTCATGACGGACCTCCTGGTCCCGGGCGGGGCTGGTGACACGCTCCTCTTGCCTTGCACCCTAACCCGCCGTGAGCGGTCGGAAAACGGTGCGTGCGCCCGTCCGCCACCACCACCCCGGACCGAATAGACGCGCTTCTGCTCGGATCCGAGAAATCCCGTCGCACCGTCTGGATTCCGCCGCCACTGGCGTCCACGGTGGGAGGCGGGAAGGAGCGCGCCGAGAATGAGCCAGAGGACGATCAAGGTCGGAATGGGACCGGTCAGCCGGGACGACGTGGTGGCGGTCGCCCGCCATGACGCCAGGGTGCAGTTGGCGCCGGACGCCCTCGCGGCGCTGGCCGCCACGCGCAGCCGGATCGAGGCGCTGGCGGCGTCCGACCAGCCGGTGTACGGGGTGTCCACCGGCTTCGGCGCCCTGGCCACCCGGCACATCCCGGCCGAACGCCGCGCGGACCTGCAGCGCAGCCTGATCCGCTCGCACGCCGCCGGCACCGGGCCCGAGGTCGAGCGCGAGGTCGTCCGCGCCATGATGCTGTTGCGGCTGTCGACGCTGGCCACCGGCCGCACCGGCGTCCGCCCCGTCGTAGCCGAGACCTACGCCGCCCTGCTCAACGCCGGCATCACCCCGGTCGTCCACGAGTACGGATCGCTGGGCTGCTCCGGCGACCTCGCTCCGCTGGCGCACTGCGCCCTGGCCGTGATGGGGGAGGGTTTCGTCCGGGACGCCGCGGGCGAACGGCGTCCGTCCGCCGACGTGCTGCGGGAGGCCGGCATCGATCCGGTCACCTTCGCCGAGAAGGAGGGGCTGGCGCTGATCAACGGCACCGACGGGATGCTGGGCCAGCTGATCCTGGCCGCGCACGACCTCGCCGGGCTGCTGGTCACGGCCGACATCACCGCGGCGATGAGCGTGGAGGCGCTGCTCGGCACACCCCGGGTCTTCGCCCCCGACCTGCAGGCGCTGCGTCCCCAGCCGGGACAGGCCCGGGCCGCCCGGGTCATCGCCGCGATGCTCGAGGGCTCGGACATCGCCGCCAGTCACGCCGACAATGCCGACCACGAGTACCCGATCGTGCAGGACGCCTATTCGTTGCGTTGCGCGCCGCAGGTGAGTGGCGCCGCCCGCGACACGCTGGCGCACTGCCGCTGGGTGGCCGAGAACGAACTCGCCTCGGCGATCGACAACCCGGTTGTCACACTCGACGGCCGGGTCGAGTCGAACGGCAACTTCCACGGCGCCCCGGTCGCGTACGCGCTCGACTTCCTGGCGATCCCGGTCGCGGACGTCGCGTCGATGAGCGAGCGTCGCACCGACCGGCTGCTCGACGTGAAGCGCAGCCACGGGCTGCCCCCGTTCCTGGCCGACGATCCCGGCGTCGATTCGGGCCACATGATCCTGCAGTACAGCCAGGCGGGGATCGTCTCGGAACTGAAACGCCTTGCCGTCCCTGCATCGGTGGACTCGATCCCGAGCTCGGCGATGCAGGAGGATCACGTCTCGATGGGCTGGGCCGCGGCCCGCAAGCTGCGCCGGGCACTCGACGGCCTGGCCCGGGTGCTGGCCGGCGAGGCGCTCAGCGCGGCCCGCGCCCTCGACCTGCGGGACCACCGGCCGGCACCGGCCACCGCCGCCGTCCGGGACCGCATCCGCGTGGTGGTGGCAGGCCCGGGTCCCGACCGTTTCCTGGCCCCCGAACTCGAGGCCGTCGTCGAGCTGGTGCGCGACGGCGCCCTGGTCGCGGCGGCGGAGGCGGTCACCGGCCCGCTGGAGTGAGGTCACCGAGAGGCGTCACCGGCACCGTCCTGGCGCGGCCGCTGGTTGAGCCCGTCGACATCAGGCGCCGACCGCGGTGGTCTCGACATCCGGCGAACGGTCCAGGGACGGTTCTTGCCCGGTCCGGGGACGGTTCTGCGCGGTCCGGGGATGGTTCCTGCACCATTCAGGAACCGTCCCCGGCTCGTTCAGGAACCGTCCCCGGCGCGACGATCGGCCCGAGGACGAGAACCGCGGGCCAGTCAGCGCACATCGGCGTGTCGCGACCTCTGTCGCCCACTCGCCCGCAGATATCAGAACGATCCCTACTGCAGCCGCCGGGTGATCTCGCGGGCGCCGTCCACCAGATGCCCGATCAGTTCGGACGGGTCCCGCAGGGCCACCCGCGAACGCCACGTGCAGCTGATCGCCGCCACCGGTTGGCCGTGCAGGTCGAAGATCGGGGCGGCGGCCGACCGGAGGCCGGCGGCGATCAGTTCGACCTCCTCCGACCAGCCCTGCGCCCGCTCCAGCGCGAGCGCGGTCTGCAGTTCCTCCAAGGTGCGCGGCCCGCGTCCGGTGCGCGACACGAAGTCGCCCGGACGGCTGTACAGCGCCCGCAACTGCTCAGGGGGCAGGTGCGCCAGGATGGCCCGTCCGTTGGCGGTCAGGTGCGCCGGCAGCAGGACGCCGACCGCGGTCACCAGCGGCGGCTCGAGTTCGCTCTGCCGGGGCGGGTACTCCTTCAGCAGGTACAGCGTGCTGGCGCCGCGCAGGATGCCGAGGTGCACCGTGATGCCGGCCGCCGCGGCCACCGTGCGCAGCACCGGACGGGCGAGCCGCTCCAGCTGGTCGTGCATGGTGAATGCGGACGCCAGCTGGTACGCCGCCGCGCCCAGGGCATAACCCCTTGCCTCGGGCACATAGACGGTGAATCCGCGCTCGGTCAGCACGGTGAGGATGTGGTACACCGACGACCGCGGCAACGCGAGAGCGCGAGCCAGCGTGGACGCCGTCACGGTTCCGGTGCGCTGCGCCAGGTAGCTGAGCAGGTCGAGAGCCCGGCCCACCGCCGGTGACGTGCTCGACCCCTTCGCCATGGCAGCTCCCTCGTCACTCATCCACAGCCGGCGGGACCCTGCAGGCCGCCCGGCCCCGGCTGCAAGTATGGTCGCCGGGATGCGCCGCGCCCACTCGCAGCAATCGCCTTGATCGCATTGGCCGGCATCGTCACCTCGGGCTGCATCATCTCCGGCGGTACGCCCCCGAGCACGCCGGCCGCTCCGCCCCCGAGCACGCCGGCCGCTCCGCCGCCGGCGAGCGCTTCGGCGATCCCGGGCGGTGTGGGGTCGGAATCGGCGCAGCAGGCGGGTGTCGACCTGACCAATCTGCCGGCGCCGATCGCCCGCGGCACCGCGCCCGGCCACCGTCAGTGCAGATCCGAACGCGACCATCGAGGTCTCGCTGCACTCGCAGCGGCGACCCGGGAAGGCGCCCGTCCGCCTCCGTCTCGGATACCAGAAGAGGGAGGTGGGCCTGCTGACGCGCGGCGGCGCCCGTCCGATCCTGGAGGGGAGAGGAGACCACCGATGACCGTTCCGTCCGGACCCCGTCCCGTCCGCGCCCCCCGAGGCCCCGAGCTGCACACCCGCGGCTGGCAGCAGGAGGCCGCGCTGCGGATGCTGATGAACAACCTCGACCCCGAGAACGCCGAGCACCCCGACGACCTCGTCGTCTACGGCGGCACCGGCCGGGCCGCACGCTCATGGGAGGCGTTCGACGCGATCGTCCGCACCCTGGAGACGCTGGCCGACGACGAGACGCTGCTGGTGCAGTCCGGCAAGCCGGTGGGGGTGTTCCGCACCCATGAATGGTCGCCGCGGGTACTGATCGCGAACTCGAACCTGGTCGGCGACTGGGCCAACTGGGAGCACTTCCGCGAACTCGAGGCGGCCGGCCTGATGATGTACGGCCAGATGACCGCCGGCTCGTGGATCTACATCGGCAGCCAGGGCATTCTGCAGGGCACCTATGAGACCTTCGGCGCGGTCGCCCGCAAGCGCTTCGGCGGGTCGTTGGCAGGCACCATCACGCTGACCGCCGGGCTGGGCGGCATGGGTGGCGCGCAGCCGCTCGCGGTCACCATGAACGACGGCGTCGCGATCTGCATCGACTGCGACGAGAGCCGGATCGAGCGGCGCATCGAGCATCGCTACCTGGACGTTGCCGCCGACCACCTCGATCACGCGATCGCGCTGGCCAACGAGGCGAAGGACGCCCGGCGTCCGCTCTCGATCGGGTTGCTCGGCAATGCCGCCGACCTGGTCCCCGAGCTGCTGCGCCGGCACTCGGCCGGCGACATCACCATCGACGTGGTCACCGACCAGACCTCCGCGCACGACCCGCTGGCCTATCTGCCGCTGGGCTACGAGTTCGCCGAGATGAAGGCCCGCGCCGGGGCCGATCCGGGGGCGTTTACCCGTGACGCGCAGGCGTCGATGGCCGCCCACGTGGCCGCCATGGTCGGCTTCGCCGACGCCGGCGCCGAGGTCTTCGACTACGGCAACTCGATCCGTGACGAGGCCCGCAAGGGGGGCTTCGAGCGGGCCTTCGCGTTCCCCGGTTTCGTGCCGGCCTACATCCGTCCGCTGTTCGAGGAGGGGCTCGGCCCGTTCCGCTGGGCGGCGCTGTCGGGCGACCCCGAGGACATCCGCAAGACCGATGCCGCCATCCTGGAGTTGTTCCCCGAGAACGAGCACCTCGCGCGCTGGATCACCATGGCGCAGGAGAAGGTGTCCTTCCAGGGGCTGCCGGCCCGGATCTGCTGGCTCGGCTACGGCGAGCGTCATCGGGCCGGACTGAGGTTCAACGAAATGGTCGCCGCCGGCGAGATCGGTCCGATCGCGATCGGGCGCGACCACCTCGACTCGGGCTCGGTCGCCTCGCCCTACCGGGAGACCGAGGCCATGCTCGACGGCACGGACGCCGTGGCCGACTGGCCGCTGCTGAACGCCCTGGTCAACACGGCGTCCGGAGCCTCGTGGGTGAGCATCCACCACGGGGGCGGGGTCGGCATGGGCCGCTCGATCCACGCCGGCCAGGTGTGCGTCGCGGACGGCACCGACCTGGCCGCGCAGAAGCTGGAACGGGTGCTGACCAACGACCCGGGCATGGGTGTGATCAGGCATGTGGACGCCGGCTACTCGCACGCCGCGGACGTGGCCCGCGAGCGGGGCGTCCGGATTCCGATGCTGGAGGGCTGATGGCGACGACGCTGGTCGACAACATCGGGTCGCTGGTCACCAACGACCCGGCGTGGGGCGGGCTGCTCGGCCTGATTCCGGACGCCGCGATCGTGGTCGAAGAAGAGCGAACGGGATCGGGTACGGCAGACGGTGCTCAATCCCGATCGCAGTTCCGGGAGGTGGTCGGCCGGGTCGCCTGGGTCGGTGCTGCGCCGGACGCCCCGCCGGCCGACCGGCGGATCGACGCCGGCGGACGCGCGGTGCTGCCCGGCTTCGTCGAGAGCCACAGCCACCTGGTGTTCGCCGGTGACCGGGCGGAGGAGTTCGCCGCCCGGATGGCGGGGGAGCGATACGCCGCCGGCGGCATCCGCAGCACTCTGGCCGCGACCCGGGCCGCCTCCGACGCCGAGTTGTCCGCGAACGTGTCGCGACTGCTCGACGAGTACGCGCGGCAGGGCACGACCACCGTCGAGATCAAGTCCGGGTACGGCCAGAGCGTCGCCGACGAGCGCCGCAGCCTCGAGGTGGCCGCCGGGCATACCCCGTTCACCACGCTGCTCGCGGCGCACGTGGTGCCGCCGGAGTATGCCGGGCGGGCCGACGACTACGTGGCGATGGTGATCGACGAGATGATCCCGGTCTGCGCGCCGCTGGCGTCCTGGATCGACGTGTTCTGCGAGCAGGGCGCCTTCGACGCCGACCAGTCCCGCGCCGTGCTGACCGCCGGGCAGCGGGCCGGGCTCGGCGTCCGGGTGCACGGCAACCAGCTGCATCCGGGGCCGGGCATTCAGCTGGCGGTCGAGCTCGGGGCGGCGTCCGTCGACCACGTCTGCCACACCGACGATGCCGACATCGCGGCGCTGGCCGCGTCCGACACGGTGGCGACACTGCTGCCGGCCGCCGACTTCTCGACCCGCAACCGCTACCCGGACGCGCGCCGGCTGTGGGACGCCGGGGTCACGATCGCGCTCGGCGCCGACTGCAATCCGGGGACGTCGTACACGACGTCCATGCCGTTCGTGATCGCGCTGGCCGTGCGGGAGTTGCGGCTCACGCCCGACGAGGCGGTCTGGGCGGCGACGGCCGGTGGGGCGCGGGCCCTGGGCCGCGATGAGATCGGCGTGCTGCGGGTGGGAGCGTCGGCCGACCTGGTGTTCCTGGATGCACCGAGCCACCTGCACCTGGCCTACCGGCCGGGCGTCCCGCTCGTGCACACCGTGATGCAGGCGGGGGTGCTGCGATGACCGCGCACCTGCGCACGGCCCACCCCGGCGGATCACGCCGCAGCCGTCCGGCGAGGCAGGGAGGGCAACGATGAGCGTCACGGGCCTGCTCGGCACGATTCAGCAGATCGGCCGCGATTCGAGAACCGGTGGCTACCACCGGCCGGTGCTGTCGGCGGCGGAACTCGACCTTCGCAGCTGGTTCATCGGCGAGGCCGAGCAGCGCGGTCTCGACGTCGACGTCGACCGCAACGGCATCATCTGGGCCTGGTGGGGAGCTCCTCGGACGGGATCGGTGGTCACCGGCAGCCACCTGGACTCGGTGCCGGGCGGGGGCGCGTTCGACGGCCCACTCGGTGTGGCCGCCGCACTCGAGGCCGTCGAGGTGTTGCGGGCGCGCGGCGTCCGGACCGACGAGCGCTCGCTGGCCATCGCCGTCTTCCCGGAGGAGGAGGGTTCGCGCTTCGGCCTCGCCTGCCTCGGCTCCCGCCTGCTCACCGGCAAACTCTCGGCGGATCGGGCAAGGGCGCTGACCGATGCCAACGGCGACACCCTCGGCGACGTGTTCGCACGGGGTGGCATCGACCCCGCCCACCTCGGCCGCGACGACGAGGCGCTGGCGAGGATCGGCTGCTTCATCGAGCTGCACATCGAGCAGGGCCGCGGACTCATCGACCTCGGCCACCCGATAGCGGTCGGCTCCTCGATCCTGAGTCACGGCCGATGGCGCATACGGGTGCGGGGCCAGGGCAATCACGCCGGCACGACCCGCATGCAGGATCGCAGCGATCCGGTCGTCGCGGCGGCCGCGATGGTGGGCGCGGTGTCCGCCCTGGCCCGCGACATCGACGAGGCCCGCGCCACGGTCGGCCGCTTCGAGCCCATCCCTGGCGGTACCAACGTGATCGCGTCCGAGGTGAACTTCTGGCTGGACGCGCGGCATCCCGACGATCAGGTCACCCGCTCGCTCGTGGACTCGATCGAGACCGCCTGCATTGAGATCGCGGCCGCGCACGGCTGCGCAGCCGGCCTGACCGAGGAGTCGTGGAGCCCCCGCGCCGAGTTCGACCCGACGCTCGCCCGCGAACTGCTGGCGGCGCTCCCGGGAGCTCCGCTGCTCGACACGGGTGCCGGCCACGACGCGGGCATCCTGGCGGAATTCGTGCCGAGCGGGATGCTCTTCACCCGCAACCCGACCGGCATCTCGCACTCCCCCGAGGAGTACGCGGAGGACGCCGACGTGGACGCCTCGGCGCCCGCATTGGCCGACGTGCTGGAACGGGCGCTGACGTGACGGTGTTCTGGGCGGGACGGGCCTGGCTGGACGGCCGGGTCGCCGACGACGTCCGGGTGCGATGCGACGAGGCTGGCCGAGTCGCCGCCGTCGAGGCGGGCGTGGGGCCGGAAGACGGTGATCGCCGCCTACCGGGGGTGGTGTATCCGGGTGGCGTGAATGCGCACTCGCACGCCTTCCACCGCTTGCTGCGCGGGCGCACGCACGACGGAGGCGGCAGCTTCTGGACGTGGCGCGAGCTCATGTATCGCGAGGCGGCCCGACTGACGCCCGAGAGCTACCAGCGCATCGCGACCGCCGTGTACGCGGAGATGGTCGCCGCCGGCTGGACCTCTGTCGCCGAGTTCCACTACGTCCACCATCAGCCGGACGGCACCCGCTACGCCGAGCCGCATGCGATGGAGCTGGCGCTCGCCCGCGCGGCGCGGGCGGCGGGCATTCGTCTCACCCTGCTCGACACCTGCTATCTGTCGAGCGGCTTCGGAGCACCGCTGACCGAGCGGCAGGCCCGCTTCGGCGACGGGAGCGCCGAGGCCTGGCTGGAGCGTCTCGCCGCGCTGCGCACGCGGGTGGCGCAGGAGTACCCGCCCGGCGAGGTCTCGGTCGGCGCGGCGCTGCACTCGGTGCGGGCGGTGCCCGTCCAGGCGCTCGACGTCGCCGCCGCAGGGATCGCGGCGTTCGGGGCGGCGATGCCGCTGCATGTGCACCTGTCCGAGCAGCCCGCGGAGAACGAGGCATGCCTGGCCGAGACCGGCTTCACCCCCACCGAACTGCTCGCCGAGCACGGCCTGCTCGGTCCGCGGCTCTCCGCGGTGCATGCCACCCACCTCACCCGGACCGACATCGAGCTGCTCGGGGCGGCGTCCGCGACGATCGTCATGTGCCCGTCGACCGAGGCGGATCTGGGCGACGGAATCGGGCCGGCGCACGCGCTGCGGGCCGCGGGGGCGACGATCGCGCTCGGCAGCGACCAGCACGTCCTGCTCGATCCGCTCGTCGAGGCACGCATGCTGGAGCAGGGCGAGCGTCTCGCGTCCGGACGACGCGGGCGCTTCTCGCCCGCCGAACTCGTGGCGGCGATGACGATCGGGGGAGCGGCGAGCACCGGGCTCGAGGTCGGCGAGATCCGGGTGGGTGCGTTCTGCGACCTGATCGCGATCGACCCGGACTCCCTGCGGACCGCCGGCAGCGAGGACGCCCAGCTGGTGATGTCGGCCACGTCCGCCGACGTGCTCGAGGTCGTCGTCGGTGGCGTCACCCGGGTCGCGAACGGCGTCCATGCCGTGCTGGGTCCACTCAGCGGCGTCGCTCGGACGCTCGCTTCCGTCGCTCGGTAGTCACCGGCGGGCGTCGCAGGCCGGGGGGCTGATCCCCGGTTCGCGTCGTGAGCGCCGGGAACACACCTCAGCGCTTCTCGCAGGCGACGCCGTCCCTGTCGCGGTCGAGGTCGCGGTTGTGCTTCATCGCCTCGTTGTAGATCTTCGTGGACTTCTTGAAGTTCTTCACCGGCTTGGACTTGCCGCGCACCTTGTCCTTGGCGCCCGACTTGCCGACCCCGTGCTTGTACTTCTTGTTCAGGGCCGTGCAGTTCTTGTAGGTCTTCTTGCTGTTGACCGCCTTCGCGACGGCCTGCGGCTGCGCCGCGGCGGCGGGAGCCGCCGGAGCCGCCTCCGCGGTGCCCAGCGAACCCAGCGGCAGAGCCGCCAGAACGCAGCCGACAAGGACAGACCCCATGGTCTTACGCATGATTTTGATTCCCCCCGGAATCCCGATCCGGCAAACCCTTCGCCGGTACGACCAGGTTATTGGATACGTCAGATAAGGCTCCAGCCGGAACTGTCACCCGCGGGAGTGACCCCGCCTCCGGCCGCCCCGTTTGGGCGGACGGACGACCGCGGGGACGGTTCTCCGCGTTCGACATTCGCATGCGGAGAACCGTCCCTCACGTGTGGTCTCGACCACGAGCTCGGCGCGGAGAACCGTCCCCGGGGTGTGGGTTTTCGCACGTGGAGAACCGTCCCCGGGGTGCGGGTTTCGCACGTGGAGAACCGTCCCCGGCCTTCGAGCGGGAGGAGCCGGGGCGGGTCAGCGGCTGGGGGAGGCCGAGGGTGCGGCGCTGGGCGGCGTGCCGCTGGGCTGCTCACCGCCCGGTTGAGCGGACGCACTCGCCGCGGCCGACGGGCGGGTCGTGGTGGTGGTCCGGCGTTGGTTGCTGTTCGTCGGCAGCTCGGCGGTGTTGTCCGCCAGGACCACCAGGTCGCCGGCGCCGATCCCGTCGGTCACCTCGACCCAGCCGCCGCCGACGGCGCCGGTGGTGACGTCCACGGTGGTGGCGCTCTCCGCCCGGGCCGAGTCGACGACCTGGACGGTGCCGGTCCCGGCCCCGGTCGGGGTGACCGCCGAGGCGGGCACCCGCACCGCGTTGGTCGCCGTCTTCACCGGGATGCTCACCGACGCCTTCGCCCCCGTGGCCAGCAGCCCACCCGGGTCGGACACGGTCACCGTCGTCGCGTAGGTCGGGGTGTCGCCGGCGGTTCCGCTGGTCTCGACCGCGCTGATCCCGGTCAGCGTGCCGCTCAGCGCCGTGCCCGAACCCGCCGGGGTGACGCCGACCTCCTGGCCGTTCTTCACCAGCGTGCGGGTCTTCAGCGGCAACTCGAAGGCCACCCGGGCGTTCCCCTCACCGACGATCGTGATCGACCCGCCGCTCGCGGCGGAGCCCGGCGCCAGGTCGACGCCGCCGACCGTGCCCGAGATGGGGGCGCTGAGTTCGGCGTCCGCGAGATCGTCCTGCGCCGCCTGCAGCTTCTGCTCGGCCTGCAGCAGTCGCGCCTTCGCGGAGGCGACCTGGGCGGCGCTCACCGTCGGGGTGGACGTCCCGGACGACCCGCTGCTACCGCCGCTCCCGGAGCCACCACCGGATCCGGGGCCGCCGGGCCGTCCCGAGCCCCCGCCCGACTTCACCAACTGCAGAACGGTCCGCTGCAGGGTGGCCGTCGCCAGCTGCACCTGGGCCCGGGCCTCGCCGCACGCCTTCAACTCCTCGGGTGTCGGATCGTTGCGCTCGATGGTGTCCGCCTGGTCGGCGATGCTCGCGGTGGCGCTGGGTGAGGAGGACGCCGACGCGTCCGGGCTGGGCGTGGCCGTCGGGTTCTCGCTCGGTTCGGCGGACGCGGTGGGTGTCGCCGAGGGTTCCGCGGTCGGGCTCGGCGTCGCGGTCGGATCCGTCGATGGGCTCGGTGTCGCACTCGGATCCGCGGACGGACTCGGGCTCGCGGACGCACTCGGGCTGGCGGACGCCGTCGGGCTCGACGATGGGGACGGCTCGGGGACCGGTCCGAACACCGGCGCACAGGCCTTCGCCTCGTCCGCGACGGCGGCGGCCAGCTGGTTCGTGACCTTCAGCAACACCGCCGGATCGACGGTGACGCCGCCCGTCCCCGCGCCCGAACCGGACCCGGACGAACCGGAACCGGACGACCCCGACCCGGACGACCCCGACCCCGACCGTGACCCGGAAACCGTGCCCGACGAGGAGGGATGCTCCGCCGCGTACAGGGTCGCCTTCGCCTCGGCCACGGACGTCTCGGCGTCCAGCACCGCGAGTTGCAGCGGTCCCTTCTTCAGCACGGCCAGCACATCGCCGGCATCGACCGCGTCGCCCACGGCCACCTTCACGCTGGACACCGTCCCGTCCACGGCGAAGGACGCCGCGGCGGTGTTCGTCCGGGTGATCGTGCCCGAGGTGGTGTAGATCTGGGTCACGTCGCCGATCATCGCGGACGCCGTGACGAAGCGGGGCCGGCCGGAAGGGGACGCCACCGCCACGCCGATGCCGACCGCGGCGACCACGGCCAGGGCACTCCCGGCGATGATCACGGCGCGCAGCCGCCGGTTGATGGCCATCACTCGCTCCTCAATGCGTCGATCGGCGCCAGCCTCGCGGCCCGGGTGGCGGGATAGACCCCGGCGACCAACCCGATTCCCAGCGACACGGCCAGGGCGAGCAGGGTGGCCGGCACCGAGACCGACACCCCGATGCCCAGGACGGGGGTCAGCACGACCGCGCCGAGAACGCCGATGCCGACCCCGAGCAGCCCGCCGAGAATGCCCAGGATGCCGGCCTCGACCAGGAACTGCTGGCGTATCACCCCGGGCGTGGCGCCCAGCGCCTTGCGCAGCCCGATCTCGCGGACGCGTTCGCTGACCGAGACCAGCATGATGTTCATCACGCCGATGCCGCCGACCAGCAGCGAGATGCCGGCGATGCCGCCGAGCAGCAGGGTCAGCACGCCGGTGATCGAC
This sequence comes from uncultured Micropruina sp., assembly GCA_937863965.1. Classification (GTDB taxonomy): domain Bacteria; phylum Actinomycetota; class Actinomycetes; order Propionibacteriales; family Propionibacteriaceae; genus Micropruina. The sequence continues at coordinate 3,800 of CALMIQ010000033.1, read as the reverse complement.
GTCGCCGTCTGCACCAGCGACGCCTGCGTGCTGACCGAGAAGTCGGCGTCGTCGGCGGTGGTCTGGTGCGCCGCGAGCAGCGCGGTATGCACCTGCTGGTAGGCCGCGGACAGGCTGTCGGCGTCCGATCCCGAGAGGTAGATCGACGAGACACCGTTGGCGTTGCCCGAGGTGGACAGCCGCGCGGCGAAGGTGGTCAGCGGCACCACGACGGTGTCGTCCTCGTTGGCCGACAGCGACGAGCCGGCCGAGGCCAGCACCCCGATCACGGTGAACGACTGGCCGTTCACGCTGACCGTCTGGCCGATCGGCGACGCGTTGGCGAACAGCTCCTCGGCGGTGGTGGTCCCGATCACGGCGACGGACTGGGCGCCGTCCAGTTCCGCGGCGGAGAAGAACCGCCCCGAGCCGATCTCGCGGGCCCGCACCTGCTGCCACGCGGGCACGGTGCCGACCACGGTCGACGTCCAGGTGGTGCTCGACGACTGCAGCGAACCGGACGTCGTCGAGACCGGCGCCACCGCCGCGATGTCGGGTGCGATCGCCGGGTCGGCGAGCATCGCGGCGTCCTGCGTGGTGAGGGTGGAGACCGCCCCGCCGCCGCCGCGGAAGCCACCCAGGGCGGTGGACTGGCCCGGCGACACGATGATCATGTTCGAGCCGAGCGCGCTGATCTGTGAGGTGATCTGCTGCTGCGCCCCCTGGCCGAGGCCGACGGTCAGCATCACCGCGGCGATGCCGATCAGGATGCCGAGCATGGTCAGCAGCGAACGCATCCGGCGCGCGTTGAGCGCGGCGACCGCCGTCCGGACGGTCTCGGTCCACTCCATCACCGGACGGCCCCCAGCAGCGTGTCGGTCGAGCTGAGCAGGCCGTCGCGGATGAGCACCCGTTGCCGGGCGCGGTGGGCGACGTCCAGTTCGTGGGTGATGATGACGATCGTCCGCCCGGCCGCGTTGAGCTCGTCGAACAGCTCGAGGATCTCCTCGGTCGAGTGCGAGTCCAGGTTGCCGGTGGGTTCGTCGGCGAGCAGCAGCGCCGGGTCGGTGACCAGCGCCCGGGCCACCGACACCCGCTGCTGCTGGCCGCCGGACAGCTCGCCGGGGCGGTGCTGGACGCGGTCGGCCAGCCCGACCCGCTCCAGCGCCGTCATCGCCCGCTCCTTGCGCCGCGCGGCGGGCACCCCGGCGTAGACCAGCGGCAGCTCCACGTTGCGCAGCGCGGTCAGGCTGGGCAGCAGGTTGAACTGCTGGAAGACGAACCCGATCTTGCGGTTGCGCACCTCGGCCAGCTGCTTCTCGCTCATCGATCCGACGTCGGTGCCGTCCAGTTCGTAGCTGCCGGACGTCGGGACGTCGAGACAGCCGATGATGTGCATCAGGGTGGACTTGCCCGAGCCGGACGGGCCCATGATGGCCAGGTAGCTGCCCTCGTCGACGGCCAGGTCGATGCCGCGCAGCGCCTCGACCTCGATCGCCCCTGTGGCGTAGGTCTTGCGCACCCCGGTCATCCGCAGCATCGGGCTCATCGCGACGGCCTCGCGGTGCCGTTACCGCCCCCGCCGCCACCGGGTCCGCCCCCGCCTCCGGGTCCGCCGCCGAAGCCGCCGCCGCCGAACCCTCCGCCGAAGCCGCCGGGCCCGCCCTGCTGGTCGCCGGTTGTGCTGGTCGCGCCCGGCCGGGTGACGGTGATCTGGACGCTGTCGCCCTCGGCGAGGCCCGCGGTGATCTCGGTGCTGTTGCCGAACACGCGACCGACGCTCACCGCGACGGTGCTGGTGGCCTCGCCGTCCACCTTGGTGACGACGGTCTTGCCGTCCTCGGTGCGGATCGCCGCGGTCGGCACGGTGAGCACGTCGGGGTAGCTGCCGGTGGTGATCACCGCGCTGGCCGTGGTGCCCGAGTACAGGTCGGTATGGGTGCCGGAGAGGTTCACCACGACCGGGAAGGTCGCGGCGCCGTCCGTGGTCGAGGTGGCCACGATGCCGACCGAGGCGACCGTCCCCTTGATCGGCTCGCTGGCACCGGAGGGCGTCACCGCCACGCTTTGGCCGGCCTTCAGGCTGCCCAGGTCGGCGCTGCCGACGCTGCCCTCGAGCTTCCAGGTGGCGGTGCCGATGACGCTGAACTGGGCCGTGCCGGACGCCGAGGAGGAGCTGGTGTCGCCGCTGCCGGAGCCCGAGCGGGACGACGAGGACGAGGAGGACGATCCGCCCCCGGTCACGCTGTCGCCCTCTTCGGCGGTCACCGCGGCGACGGTGCCGGCGATCGGGGAGCGCAGCACGGCGGACGCCAGATCCCGCTTGGCGCTGGCCAGGGCGGCGCGGGCGGAGGCGACTTGGGCGTTGGCCGAGTTGATGGCGGCGGTGCTGCCGTCGTTGTCGACCACTTCGGTGTAGTTGGCCCGGGCGGTGGTGAGGTTCGCGTCGGCCAGGTCGACGGCGTCCGCCAGGTCGGTGTCGTCGATGCGGGCCAGCCTCTGGTTCTTCTTGACCTGGTCGCCGGCCTTCACATAGACGTCCGTGATCGTCCCTGAGACGGCGAAGTTGACGTCCGACTGCTTGCGCGGGCTCAGGGTGCCGTCCAGGCCGACGGTGCGGGTCTGGGTGCCCTTGGCGACCTGGACCGTGCGGCTGATCGTCTGGGGCGCGGTGGGCTCCCCGGGGCGGAACAGCAGGTAGCCGCCGACGCCGGCGATCACCACCACGACGGCCGCGGACAGCCACCACTTCTTGCCCGTCATGCGGAAACGGCGCCGCGTGGGCGCCGTCGGGGTTTCAGTCGACATCGGCTCTCGGGTCTCCTCAACGGTTGCGGACCGAACATAGGACGCCAACCTGTGCGACCGCTGTGGGTTGCTGTTCGGACGCTGTGGCCGCCCCGGTGAGGACTCGGACGATGGCCGCGCTCAGCCGAGCAGGGGATCTGCCGAGCCGGGAGATCAGCCGCCCGGGGATCGGCGGGCCAAGGGATCAGCCGAGCCAGCCGGCCAGGGCGGGGTCGGCGAGGGAGTTCACGATCAGGTCGGCGTCGCCGGGCTGATACGGCCCGGAGGGCACCATCACCACGGCCAGGCCGGCGGCCCGGGCCGCGGCCGCCCCGGTCCGGGAATCCTCGACGGCGACGGCGTCCGAGGGGGCGACGCCGAGCAGTTCGCAGGCGCGCAGGTAGACGTCCGGGGCCGGCTTCGGCGCGGCCACCTCACTGGACGACACCGAGAGCGGCACCAGCGCGTCCAACCCGGACGCGGCCAGCGACAGGTCGAGCAGGTCGCGCTGGGTGTTGCTGGCGATCGCGTACGGCACCCGCATGCCGCTCAGCATGGCGACCGCGCCCGGCATCGGCTCGGAGTCGGCGCTGAGCTGCTGCCGGGCGCGCGCGATGAACTCGGCCAGGACGTCCGGACGCGGCTCACCGAAGCGGTCGGCCATGATCGCGGCGGCGTCCGCGGCCGCCGCACCGAGGAACAGATTGCGCTCGGCCTCGCCGTAGTGCAACCCGCGGGTGGTGAACATGGCCGACTCGGCCACCCCCCACGGCTTCTCGGTGTCGGCCAGCAACCCGTCGAAGTCGAACACCACGGCACGGACGGGATCGGGTCGCTGCATGCGCCCGAGCCTATCGAGCGGCGCCCGTGGCCGTTGGGTCCGGTCGCGCTCGTCCCCGGTTTCGCGGACGTCGGGGACGGTTCCTTGAACGGTTCAAGGAACCGTCCCCTGAACCGAAACGGAACCGTCCCCTGAACCGGAAGGGGACGGTCCTTGTGGATACCGGGGAGGGTCCAGAGCGCAAGCAGGACGG
>CALMIQ010000032.1 GCA_937863965.1 uncultured Micropruina sp. | reverse complement strand
CGTCGGTGTCCACCTACATGGGCAACCTGCTGGCCATTCCGCACGGCACCAACGACGCGAAGTCGCTGATCACCTCGTCGTCCATCTCGGTGGTCCGGTACCCCAACCCGATCGACTGGAACGGCAACCCGGTGAAGTTCGTCATCGGCATCGCCGGCGCGGGCAACGATCACCTGGAGTTGCTCGGCAAGATCGCCGAGGTGTTCCTCGACGAGTCGAAGATCGCCGGTCTCGAGCAGGCGACGTCGGCGGCTCAGATCCGTGACGCGTTCGGAAAGGTGAACGGCTGACATGAAGGCAGTGCACTTCGGGGCCGGCAATATCGGTCGTGGGTTCGTCGGGCTGTTGCTGAGCAACGCCGGCTACGAGTTGGTGTTCGCCGACGTCGCCGAGGCCCTGATCGAGGGACTCCAGAACTCGGATTCCTACGCCGTCCATGAAGTGGGGGACGACCCGCGCACCACCGTGGTGCGCGGGTACTCCGCCCTCAACTCGGCCAAGCAGGCCGACGAGTTGACCGCCGCCATCGCCGAGGCCGACATCGTGACCACGGCGGTCGGGGCGCACATCCTGAGGTTCGTGGCCCCGGCGATCGCCGCCGGGATCGCGGCCCGTCCGGACGGGGCGCCGAAGGTGGCGGTGATGGCCTGCGAGAACGCGATCAACGGCACCGACATCCTGAAGGGCGAGGTGGAGGCCAACTATGCCGGGGATGACCTGGCCGACCGGGCGTTGTTCGCCAACACCGCGGTCGACCGGATCGTGCCCGCCCAGGCCCCGGACGCCGGCCTTGACGTCACGGTTGAGAACTACTTCGAGTGGGCCATCGAGACCCCGCCGTTCGCGGGCGACGTGCCGGACATCCCGGGCGTCACCTGGGTGGAGGATCTGGAGCCCTACATCGAACGCAAGCTGTTCACGGTGAACACCGGCCACGCCACCGCGGCCTGGTTCGGTTACGCCGCGGGCATCGAGAAGATCTCCGACGCCCTGGCCGACCCGGCCGTCGCCGTGAAGGTGGCCGACGCCCTGGCCGACACCAAGTCGTTGATCGTCGCCAAGCACGGCGTCGACGACGTGGTGCAGAGCGCCTACGTGTCGAAGATCCTGAAGCGGTTCGCCAACCCGTTCCTGCCCGACACCACGCTGCGGGTCGGTCGGGGACCGCTGCGCAAGCTGAGCCGGCACGACCGGTTCATCTCGCCGGCGTCCCAGCTCGCCGAGCGCGGCATGGCGTCCGACGGGTTGCTGGCCGCGATCGGCGCCGGGTTGCGGTTCGACTCGGCCGACGACCCCGAGGCGGTGGAGCTGCAGCGGCTGCTGGCCGAACTCTCCGCCGAGGACGCGGTGGCCCAGATCACCGGGCTGGACACTGATCACCCGCTCTACGCACCGGTGCTGGAGGTCTTCCGCCAGCGCCAGAGCTGACCCCTCCCGATCGGACGGCGCCCCGGGTCTCCCGGGGCGCCGTCCGTGCGTCCGGGACGTCGCCATCGGGGACGGTTCTCTGGTGTTCGAAACTCGCACGTAGGGGACGGTTCTCTGGTGTTCGAGTTTCGCACCTGCGGAACCGGGGTGCGGCCTGCGCTTCTGGTTCAGGACCGTCCCCTTTCGGTTCAGGGGACGGTTCCCTTCTTGTTCAGGGAACCGTCCCCGTTCTGGTTCAGCAAGCCGTTCCCCCGAACGCTGAACCGGAAAGGAACCGTCCCCTGAACCGGAACGGAACCGTCCCCTGAACCGGAAAAGAACCGTCCCCGAAACGCTGACAGGACGGACGGCGTTGGGCGGGTGGCGGTCGGCGTCCTAGACTCGGACGTTGCTCGACCCGCTTCCCCGGAGGTTCCATGTCCGCCCCGCCCGCACGACCGGCGTCCGCCGCGGCCGTCGTCGCCGAAGCCGGCCTGCCCGACGGCGGCCAGCTGCGCATCCTGCGGGTGGACGACTCCCGGGCCGCCGACGTGCTGCACGTCGTGCACGCGGCGTTCGCGGCCCGTCCCCCGGTGGAGCCGCCCGCGGCCGCGCTGTCGGACACCGTGCAGAGCATCGCCGGCAAGCTGGCCGGCGGCTTCGGCGTGCTCGGCGAGGTGGACGGCCGACCCGCCGCCGCCCTGATCGTGGCCCAGGACGGCGAGCTGGCCACCATCACCCGGGTCGCGGCACACCCCGACTACCAGCACCGCGGCATCGCGAATGCCCTGGTCGCCTGCGCCATGGACCTGCTGGCCGCGCACGGCACCCGGCTGCTCGCCGTCGGCGTCCGCACCGAGTTCCCGGCGCTCGGACGCTGGTGGCGCCGCCACGGCTTCGAGCCGGTCGGCCAGCGGCCGCCGCTGGAACTGCTGCGGCGCACCCTGCCGGTGATGGTCGAGGCCCCCACCGCGGACGCCATGCGCGACCTGGGCGACCGGCTGGCCGGCCTGCTCCGGGCCGGTGACGTGATCATCGCCACCGGCGACCTGGGCGCCGGCAAGACCACCCTCACCCAGGGCATCGGCACCGGACTCGGGGTGGCCGGCCGGGTGATCTCACCCACCTTCGTGCTCTCCCGGGTGCATCCGAGCATCACCGGCGGTCCCGCCCTGGTGCACGTGGACGCCTACCGCCTGGGCAGCTTCGACGAACTGGAGGACCTCGACCTGGAAGCCTCCCTGGCCGACTCGGTCACCCTGGTCGAATGGGGCGGCGGCATCGCCGAGGGCCTCGCCGACGACCGGCTCGAGATCGACATCCGTCGCGGGCTCGACCCCACCGACGAGACCCGGCAGGTGTTCCTGGCCGGGATCGGCCCGCGCTGGGCCGACGGGCGACTGGAGGAGCTGCGATGAGTGCCGATCGGACCGGGCGCGACCTCAGGCTGGGCATCGACACCTCGACGGACGTCCGGGTCGGGCTCGCCGACGACACCGGGGTGCTGGCCTCCCGGGCGGTCACCAACACCCGGGCGCACGCCGAGCAGCTGATGCCACTGGTCACGGCGACCCTCGCCGGCGCCGGACGCCGCCTCGCCGACATCGGCCTCATCGTGGTGGGCGTCGGGCCCGGCCCGTTCACCGGCCTGCGGGTCGGCGTCGTCACCGCCCAGACCCTCGGCCTGGCACTGGGTGTGCCGGTGCGGGGAGTCTGCTCCCTGGACGCCGTCGCCGCGGGACACGCCGCCGAGGGGGAGTTCCTGGCCGTCTCGGACGCCCGGCGGCGCGAGGTCTACTGGGCCCGCTACGCCGCCGACGGACGCCGCCTGGAGGGCCCGGCCGTCTCCCCGGCGTCCGAGCTGCCCGACCTGCCGGTGATCGGACCCGGCGCCCACCTGGCCGGCGGCGAGGCGTCCGGCCTGGACGGCGGCGTACTGGCGTTCACCGGTCCCCGGCTGCCCGAGGCGGGCCTGTCGCCGCTTTACCTGCGGCGTCCGGACGCCGAGGTGCCGACCACCCGCAAGTCGACCCTGTTGCAGCCGCGGCTGGCGCGGCTGGACCGCTCATGAGCGCACCGGCCGTGAGTCAACGCGCAGTGATCGACCGAGCGGGTCCCGGCGACCTGGACGCCATCATGGCGCTGGAGCGGGACGGCTTCGACCCGGCGTCCCGCTGGAGCGACGCGTCCTGGCGAGCCGAGCTCACCCGCCCCGACCGCTGCGTGCTCGTCGACCGCGATGGCACGGTGGTGCGGGGCGTGGCCGCCTTTCAGGTGGTCGCCGAGGTCGCCGACCTGCATCGGGTCGTGGTCGCCTCCGACCGGCGCGGACGCGGGATCGCCCGCGCCCTGGTCGGGGCCGGCCTGGCCTGGGCCGCCGGGCGGCGCGCGCGGCACATGCTGCTGGAGGTCGAGCACGACAACGCGCCCGCGCTGGCCCTGTACCGCCGGCTGGGTTTTGCGGAACTGACCCGCCGCAAGGACTACTACGGTGCCGGCCGGCACGCGCTGGTGATGCGGCGTGACCTCGCCGGCGCGGTCGACGGCGTGGGGATGGGGGAGTTGGCATGAGTGGCCCGTTGGTGCTGGGTATCGAGTCGTCCTGCGACGAGACCGGGGTCGGGATCGTCCGCGGGCACGAACTGCTGGCGAACGAGGTGGCCTCGTCGGTCGAGCAGCACGTCCGCTACGGGGGCGTGGTGCCCGAGATCGCCTCCCGCGCGCACCTGGAGGCGATGCGTCCCGCCCTGGAACGCGCCCTCGCGACCGCGGACGTCGACCTGACCGAGATCGACGGCATCGCCGTCACCGCCGGGCCCGGCCTGATGGGTGCCCTGGTGGTCGGCCTGGCCGCCGCGAAAGCCCTCGCCGTGGCACTGAACAAGCCGCTGTACGGGCTCAACCACCTGGTCGGCCACGTCGCGGTCGACCTGCTCGACCACGGCCCCCTGCCGCAGCCCTGCGCCGCGCTGCTGGTCTCCGGCGGGCACACGTCCTTGCTGCTGGTCGACGACATCACCGGCGACATCACCGAGCTGGGCTCGACCATCGACGACGCCGCCGGCGAGGCCTACGACAAGGTGGCCCGGGTGCTCGGCCTGGCCTACCCGGGCGGCCCGGTGATCGACAAGGCGGCCGCCGAGGGGGACCCGAAGGCGATCGCCTTCCCGCGCGGCCTGACCGCACCGAAGGACCTGGTCAGGCACCGCTTCGACTACTCCTTCTCGGGCTTGAAGACGTCGGTGTCGCGCTGGGTGGAGACCCGTCAACGCGACGGCGAGCAGGTCCCGGTGGCGGACGTCGCGGCGTCCTTCCAGGAGGCCGTCTGCGACGTGCTGACGGCGAAGGCCGTGGACGCCTGCGAGCACCTCGGCGTCTCCGACCTGCTGATCGGCGGCGGCGTGGCCGCCAACTCCCGGTTGCGCGCCCTGCTGGAACAGCGGACGGCCGAACGCGGCATCGTGCTGCGGCGTCCGCGGCCCGGGCTGTGCACCGACAACGGCGCCATGATGGCGGTGCTGGGCTCCGAGGTGATCGGCCGCGGGCTGCGGCCGTCCGCCCTGGACATCGGCGCGAACTCGGGCCTGCCGGTCTCGACGGTGCTGGTCTGAGCCATGCCGTACACACCGATCATCGGGGTGCTCGGTTACGTGCTGCACCCGGACGGTCAGCGCGTCCTGATGGTCTTCCGCAGCCGCGACGGCGACCTGCACCGGGGCAAGTACAACGGGCTGGGCGGCAAGCTGGAGGACGACGAGGACGTGGTCGGCTGCCTGCACCGCGAGCTGATGGAGGAGGCCGGCATCGCGGTCACCGCGCAGCGGTTGCGGGGCACCATCTCATGGCCGGGCTTCGGCGCCGGCGGCGAGGACTGGTTCGGCTTCGTCTTCGTGGTGGACGCCTTCACCGGCGCGGTGCCGAGCCGCAACGACGACGGCCCGCTGGACTGGGTGCCGATCGCCCGGCTGCTCGGCGAGGGCGAGCCGCTGCCGATGTGGCCCGGCGACCGGCACTTCCTGCCGCTGGTCTTCGACGGCGATCCGCGTCCGTTCCATGGCGTGATGCCCTACGTCGACGGCCGTCCGGCGGGCTGGAGTTACCGGCGCTGAGCCCCGGCCGGCCGATCGTCAGCGGTCGGTGAGCTCCGCCGCCATCCGGGCGATCTGGTCGGGGGTCACCCGGCAGCAGCCGCCCAGGGCACGCATGCCCGCGGCGACCCAGGCGCGTGCGTTGCCGCGGATCGCGCCGCGGCCGGTCCAGCGCCGCTCCTCGGCGTCCCAGGACTCGCCACTGTTGGGGTAGAAGACCACCGGACGGCGTCCGCCGACCGCGCCGGCCACCGCCGCCGCGTCGCCGGGATCGCAGCAGTTGGCGCCGAGCGCGACCACGTCCGGCACCTCGGCGGCGATCGCATAGGCCTCGGACGCCGGCTCGCCCAGCCGGGTCCGGTCGCCGACGGCGGTCAGGCTGATCCAGGCGGGGACGCCGAGCGCGGCGAGTTCGGCGGCCAGCGCCTCGGCCTCGGCCAGCGACGGGATCGTCTCGCAGGCCAGCAGGTCGGCGCCGGCCTCGGCCAGCATCTCCAGCCGCGGACGATGCCACGCCCGCAGCTGCTCGACGCTCAACCCGTAGTCACCGCGGTATTCGGAGCCGTCGGCGAGGCTCGCGCCGTACGGTCCGACGGACGCCGCCACCCAACGCGGCTCGCCGAACGCCTCGGCGGCCTCGCGGGCCAGCCGCACGCTGCGCCGCAACGCCGTCCGGGCCTCCGACGCTGTATGCCCGGCCGCCTCGAAACCCGACTCGCTGACCTGGTAGGACGCGGTGATCGCCACCTCGGCGCCGGCGGCGAAGAAGTCCTCGTGGGTGGCGCGGATCTCGGCCGGCTCCTCGACCAGCAGCCGGGCCGACCAGAGCCGGTCGCTCAGATCATGGCCGCGCGCCTCCAGCCGGGTGGCCAGGCCCCCGTCCAACAGCACCACCCGATCGGCGAGCGCCGACGCCAACGATTCCACGCGGCAACCGTAACCCGGCGGGACCGCCTCCGGCTCGTTGACCGCCCGCTGGTGCGGCGGGTCACCCGGTGAAGCGCTCCAGTTCGGCACCCAGCCCGGCTCCCAGTTCGGTCAGCATGGCGGCGGTGTCGGTGAAGCACCGGACCGGGTCGATGTCGGCCAGCGCGAGGCCGGCCACGAACCCGGCGCCGCGCACGGCGTCCGGGGTGAGCATGCAGCGCCCGCTCACCACCATGACCGGGACGCCGTGGGCGGCCGCGGTGCGCGCCACCCCGATCGGCGTCTTGCCGCCGAGACTCTGCGCGTCGAGGCTGCCCTCGCCGGTGATCACCAGGTTCGCGCCGGCGATGAGGGCGTCCAGCCCCACCAGCTCGAGCACCACGTCGATCCCGGGCCGCGGCTCCGCGCCGAGCACGGTCATCGCGGCGTAGCCGACCCCGCCCGCAGCGCCCGCGCCGGGCCGGACGGCGCCGTCCCGCGCCGCCGGGCCGAGTGCCCCGGCCAGCACGTCCACCAGCCGCCCCAGGTTGGCGTCCAGCAGCGCCACCTGGGCCGCGGTCGCTCCCTTCTGCGGCGCGAACACCGCCGCGGAGCCGCGCGGACCGGTCAGCGGGTTGTCGACATCGCAGGCGACCACGAAGCGGGTGCGGGCGATCCGCGGGTCGAGGCCGCTCAGGTCGACCGCGGCGAGGATGCCCAGGCCACCGCCGCCGGGCGGCACGGGCGCGCCGTCGGCGTCCAGGAACTCCGCGCCCAGCGCGCCGAGCAGGCCGGCACCGCCGTCGGTGCAGGCGCTGCCGCCGATGCCGAGGACGATGGTGGCGCAACCGGCGTCGAGGGCGGCCCGGATCAGGTCACCGGTGCCGGCGCTGGTGGCACGCAGCGGATCGGTGACCGGGCGTCCGGACGGGTCGATGGGTAGCAGCGGGAGTCCGCTGGCGGCGGCCAGTTCGACCAGCGCGGCGGGCGCGCCGTCCAGCTCGCCGCGGGCGAAGGCGGCCGTGTGACGCTCGCCGAGCGGGCCGGTGACCGGCACGGTCACCGCCTGCCAGCCGTTGGCCAGGGCTGCGGCCAGGGTGCCCTCGCCGCCGTCCGCCACCGGGCAGCACCGGACGTCGAGGTCCGGCCGGGCGGAGAGCAGGCCGGCCGCCAGGGCGTCCGCCACCTCGGCGGCCTCCAGCGTTCCCCGGAATTTGTCCGGTGCGACCACGACCCGCATGGCAGCCGGCCGGTCTCAGCGCAGGTCGGGATCCGGCGCCGGTCCGGGGTTCGCCGGACCGGTGCCGACGGGCTTGGGCTCCTTGGGATTGCGCGGCAGGCCGAGTGCGAAGCCGCAGACGACGCCGGCCACCAGGGTGATTGCGGCTCCGCCGATCATGGTGCCCACCGGGTTGATGAACTCCCGGGTGCGCATGGCGTCCAGCGCCACGAACTGGCGCCACACCTCCCACCCGGCGGTCCACAGCACCCAGATCGCGCACAGCGCAATGACCGCGGCGACGATCAGCAGGATCTTGGCGAGGAGCTTCATGGTCGCATCGTAGGCGAGCCGACCGCCGGGCAGCAGCCCGCGCGCCGATTCGACGTGGCGGGGGTGGTGGGGTAGAACCGCAGGCATGGACGCCGACGACGCCCGCTGGCTGGTGAGCGCCGAGGCCGCGGACGAACTGGCTCGGCTGGCGAGCGATCCCCAGCCCGCCTCGCTGGGCGCCGCCGAGCGGTTGCGGCGTCGGCTGCCGCCCGGACGGGCCGCCGCGGTCGCGGCGCAGGTGGCGTTGCGCCGCCGGGCCGCCGGTAAATTCGGCGACCGGGCCGCGCGGCTGTTCCTGACCGCGGACGGGTTGGAGCAGGCCAGCCGGCCCGCGGTGGCGCACTGGCGGGCAGGGCGGTTCGCCGACGCCGGCGTCCGCCGGGTGGTCGATCTGGGCTGCGGCATCGGGGCGGACGCCCTGGCCCTGGTCGAGGCCGGCATCGACGTGGACGCCATCGAGGCCGACGAGGTGACCGCCGCGCTGGCGGCCGCGAACCTGTCGGTCGCGGTCGGTCCCCCGTCGGTCGAGCCCGTCGAGACCCCAGTTCCGGCGGTCGAGCCCAGCCCCTCCGTGGTCGAACCCGTCGGGGTCCGGGGTTCGACGGCGCGCGTGCACGTCGGTGACGCCGAGGTGCTGTGGGGCGAACTGGCCGCCGACGGCGTCGGCGTCTACTGCGACCCGGCCCGGCGGACGGCGTCCGGACGGAGCTGGCGAGTGGAGGACCTGAGCCCGCCCTGGGCGTTCGTGACCGGGCTGCTGGACGGCGCCCGCCCGGCCGCGGTGAAGCTCGGGCCGGGGCTGGCCCATCGCCTGATTCCGGACGGCGTGGCCACCACCTGGGTCTCCGATCACGGCGACCTGGTCGAGCTCTCCCTGTGGTCGGGCCACGGTCCCTGGGGGAGCGGGCGGCACGCGGTGCTGCTGCCGGGCGGCCACACGCTGGCCGGGGGCGAGGCGTCCGAGGTTCCCGGCGCGGGACCGATCGGGCGATTCCTCTACGAGCCCGACCCGGCCGTGATCCGGGCCGGCGCGATCGGCCGGCTCGCCGGGCTGCTCGACGCCCGCCCGGTCAGCGACGGCATCGCCTACCTGAGCGCGGACGAGGCGCATCCGACCCCATTCGCCACCGGTTTCGAGGTGCTCGACGTGCTGGACGCCGGCGAGAAGTCCCTACGTGCCTGGGTGCGTCGAGAGGGGATCGGCACGCTGGAGATCAAGAAGCGTGGCGTGGACGTCGACCCGGCCGTCCTGCGCCGCCGGCTCAAGGTCTCTCCGGGCCGGGGGACACCGCACCAGGCGACCCTGGTGCTCACCCCGACCGTGGACGGCGTCCGGGGACTTGTCGTCCGCCGCCTGCCCACGGGGGTCGAAGGCGGGCGCCCCTGAGGTCCGCGGTCCAGCCGCCGGAACCGGCGACACTCCGTCCGGTCGCGGACTGGACCGCAGATCTCCCAGTGGCGCGATTGATGGCGCGATTCTGGCGCGATTGGCGGTATGCTCCCTGAGTGTTCAGCCCTCGCTACACGATCACGGCGCCGATCCTGTCGGCGATCGCGGTCATCGAGAACGCCAGGGGCCAGATCGATGCGGCGCCGATCCTGCCCCAGGCGCAGTTCGCTCTGCAGAAGCAGTCCACCGTCGAGTCGGTGAACTCCTCGACGCGGATCGAGGGCAACCCGCTCACCGGCTCACAGGTTGCGGAGGTCCTGTCCCATCACCGTGTCGATGCCAGCCGGAGGGCCATCGTCGAGGTCGAGAACTACGCACGTGCCTGGGAGTGGGTACGGGCGCGCCAGAGCGTCCGCGAACCCGTCTCCACCGACGACGTGCTTCGCCTGCACGCCCTGACCGTCGGCGAGCTGTTGTCCGCCGACAAGAGCGGACGCTTCCGCAGCGGTCCGGTCTGGGTCGTGGACAGCGTTGCCGGCGTCGACGAGGTGCGCTACACCGCTCCGGACGCCGACCGGGTCCCCGCGCTGTTGGCCGAGCTATTGGAGTGGCTGAACACTCCGAACCCGACGCACCCGCTGATCCGTGCCGGTCTGGCCCACGCGTTCCTGGCCGCAGTGCACCCATTCGCCGACGGCAACGGTCGGGTCGCCCGACTGCTGACACGGCTCGTCCTGGGCCGGGCCGGCTACGGGTTTCGCGACTCGCTCGTGCTGGAGGACTTCTACGCCGACGATCGGCCGGCTTACTATGCGGCCATCGACCTCGGCGCGACGTCCGACGTGCGCGCGCGAGCCGATGCGACCGGCTGGCTGACCTACTTCCTCCGCGGCGTCGTGGCCTCCGTGGCCCGGCTGGCCGAGCGGGTCGCCGCACTTTCCGCGGCGGGCGTTCCCGGTGCCCAGATCCGGGTGACCGCCGACCAGGCCGCAGTCCTGAGTCACGCGGTTCGCGAGGGCGGCATCTCGCTCGCCGAAGCGTCCGTCGTCCTGCCCACCACTCCACGGCGGACCACCCAGCGCGTGCTCCGATCACTGGTGGACGCGGGGCTGCTCCACACCTCGGGGGCCGGACGGGCAACGCGCTACCACCCCGGCCCGAACTGAGTCACCCCAACCGAATCCAGTTCGCGACCAGCCCCGATCACCGTCGCCAGTTCGTCGGGATGCGGATCACGCTCGACCTCGAGCGGATGCAGCACGCGCTCGCCTCGATGGACGATGCCGACGGGATTGCTGGCTCGATGGGCTGCGCGCGGGGAAGCGGTGACCCTGAATGGGTCGCGAGCGCGGCCAGGTCAGCCGATGCTGAACACCGCACCCCGGCGGGCGTAGTCGATCGACTCGGGGTCCAGGTACTCCGCCGCGGTCAGCACCAGCGGGGCGAGTTCGCGCTCCAGGGTCTGGGAGCGGAACAGGACGCCGATGCTCACCTCGTGCTCGGGCCGGAAGACCACCTCGACCGGGTCGCCGCGGTGCACCACACCCGGCCGCACCACCGACAGGTACGCGCCCGGCCGCGCCGCCCGGGTGAACGTCTTCAGCCAGCCGCGTTCGGCGATCCAGGCCCGGAACGTGTTGCACGGAATCCGTGGGCAGGTGACCCGCAGCTCGACGGCGTCCGGGCCGGCGCCGACGCGCCACCGCTCGCCGATCAACGCGCCGGTGACGTCCACGCCGAGGGTGGTCAGGTTCTCGCCGAAGCTGCCGTCGCCGAACTCGCGGCCGACCAGGACGCCGAGCGCGTCCAGGTCCTCGCGGGCGCAGGCATAGACCGCCTGGACGTCGCCGCCGTGATGCCGGCCGTCGCCGATGAAGTCGCCGGCCAGGCCGCTGCGGGCCTCGGGTGCCAGCGTCCGGGTGTGGTCGCGCGGACCCGGCGGCCTGACCGCGGCCGACGCCACCGGACGCTTGTCGATGCCGGTCACGTTCTCCGGCTTGCCCCGGTCGATGGCTGCCCGTCCGAGGTTCACCGAGAGGATCGAGGGGCTCATCGGGCCGTCCGCGGCAGGAACGGCACATCGTCGGCCTCCCGGGGCCGGACGCCGATCGCCCAGCCGTGCCCCGGCACCGTCTCGGCGCAGTCGCCGCTGGCCAGCAGCAGTTCGCCCTCCGGCATCGGGCCGGGGACGTCGGAGATGTTCAGGGCCAGCTCGATGACCTCGTCCGGGCCGGCCACCATGACCACCACCGATTCGTTGGTGAGGTCGCGGGTGGTGGCCACGCCGTCCACGATCCACGGATGCCGGCGCCGCAACCCGAGCAGGGTCCGGTACAGCTCGAAGGTGTCGGCGCCGAACGGCAGCAGTCCGTCCGGGGTGGGCGGGAACGGTGGGCGCACCGCGTCGTCACCGCCGATCTGGTCGAGCTTGATGCCCTCGAAGCGGTGCTCGTCGCCGGCATAGATCGACGGAACGCCCGGCAGCATGGTGAGCAGCAGGGCGGCGTGCGGGATGTGCCGGCGGTCGTCCAGCTTGGACGAGATCCGGGTGACGTCGTGGTTGGAGATGAAGATCTGCGGCCGGAAGTGCTCGCAGAAGCGGCGATGCCGCTGCAGCGACCAGTCCAGGTTCCACAGGTTGGCGGTGTTCAGCGACTGCCAGATGGCATGCCACAGCTCGTACTGGGTGACCGAATCCAGCCCGGATTCGGCGACGAAGGCGTCCTTGTCGCCGTGGATCACCTCGCCCAGCAGCCAGCTCTGCGGGTAGGCGGCCTTCACCCGCTCGACGATCGGACGCCACGCCCGAGCCCCCGGGGCGTAGGCGGCGTCCAGGCGCCAGCCGTCGATGCCGCGTCCGAGCCAGTGGCACATGATGTCGACGACGAAGTCCTGCACCGCCGGGTTGGCGAAGTTCAGCTCCACCAGCGGCTCGTGGCCCTCGAAGACCCGCGGGTAGCCGTCCACCCAGCGCAGCCAGTCGCCGTCCGGGGTGCCGGGGCCGGCGGCGATCGCCCGCTGCACCAGCGGATGCTCGCGGGCCAGGTGGTTGAACACGCCGTCCAGCAGGATCCGGATGCCGCGCTCCTTGGCCTTCCACATCAGCTCGCCGAAGTCGCCGTCGTCACCCAGCCGAGAGTCGATCGCGTAGTGGTCGAGCGTGTCGTAGCCGTGCGTGGCCGAAGCGAAGATCGGGTTCAGCAACATGCCGTTGCAGCCCAGGTCGATCAGATAGTCGAGCCAATTGGTCAACTGGCCGAGCCGGTGCCGCACCTGGTGAATCGCGGTGTCCTCGGCGTTGACGAATCCCAACGGGTAGCAGTGCCACCAGATGACATGTGCCGTCCAGTCCATCCATCTCCTCGGTCGTCGCTTGAGTCTAGTGGCCCGGCCCGCCGCCTGGCCCGGGTCAACTCCAGTCCCGGAACACCACT
>CALMIQ010000031.1 GCA_937863965.1 uncultured Micropruina sp. | reverse complement strand
AGCATGCGATCACCTCCACCCTCATTGAGTGCCCGCGGCGACGAAAGTGTTCAAAATCGTCGCCGGCGCGCGGTTGGCGGTTGGCGGCGCCGACCGGTTTCGACAACCCCGGGCGGCGCGCATAGAATCGCCTCAGCGACTCGGCGGATCCGGGTCGACTTCGCATGCACCTCGAACCGTCGCGCTCGACGGGTTGCCTCCGCGGTCCCCAAACATGGGGAGGAGAAGCAACGGTCGCATCAGGCGGGCCGAAGGTCTCGGCCCGGACAACCCACAGCGGGTTCCGCGCCGCCGCGCCACCCGCGCAGAAAGGAACGGCCATGGCCGTCGTCACCACGCGTCAACTGCTGGAGAGCGGTGTCCACTTCGGGCACCAGACCCGCCGCTGGAACCCGAAGATGAAGAAGTTCATCTTCGCCGAGCGCAACGGCATCTACATCATCGACCTGCAGCAGTCGCTCAGCTACATCGATCAGGCCTACGCGTTCGTCCGCGACACCGTCGCCAAGGGCGGGCAGATCCTCTTCGTCGGCACCAAGAAGCAGGCCCAGGAGGCCATCGCCGAGCAGGCCACCCGGGTCGGCATGCCGTTCGTCAACCAGCGCTGGCTGGGCGGCATGCTCACCAACTTCGCCACCATCAGCAAGCGGATCGGCAAGATGAAGGAGCTCGAGGGCATCAACTTCGACGACGTCGCCGCGTCCGGCCTGACCAAGAAGGAGCTGCTGCAGCAGCGCCGCAAGAAGGACAAGCTGGCCAAGACGCTGTCCGGCATCCGCGACATGGGCAAGCTGCCCCAGGCCGTCTGGGTGGTCGACACCAAGAAGGAGCACCTGGCGATCGACGAGGCCCGCAAGCTGCGGATCCCGATCGTCGGCATCCTCGACACCAACTGCGACCCCGACGAGGTCGACTACGCCATTCCGGGCAACGACGACGCGATCCGCTCCGTCGCGCTGCTCACCCGGGTGGTCGCGGACGCCGTCGCCGACGGCCTGCTGGCCCGCAGCCGGGCCGCCGGCAGCACCGGTGAGGAGGCCGAGCCGATGGCCGACTGGGAGCGCGAACTGCTCGGCGCCACCGACGACGCCCCGGTCGCGCAGGCCGAGGCCGTCGAGGGTTCCGACCTGCAGGCCGACCAGCTCGCGGACGCCGTCGAGGACGCCGTCGCGGGTGCGGCCGAGCAGTCCGCCGAGGTCGCCCAGGACGTCCAGGCCGCGCAGGAGGCCGCCGGCGAGAGCGTCGATCCGGCGATCGAGGCCGCCGCCGAGACCAACTGACCCACCGCACGAAGACAGGAACAGAGAGCAGACAATGGCAATCACTGCCGCTGATGTGAAGAAGCTCCGCGACGCCACCGGCGCGGGCATGATGGACGCCAAGAAGGCGCTCACCGAGGCGAACGGCGACTACGACGCCGCCGTCGAGATCCTGCGGGTGACCGGCCAGGCGAAGATGGCCAAGCGGTCCGACCGGGAGGCCTCCAACGGCCTGGTCGCGGCGGCCGGCAAGGCCGTCATCCAGCTGGGTGCCGAGACCGACTTCGTGGCCAAGAACGCCGAGTTCGTCGCCCTGGCCGACGAGATCGCCCAGGCCGCCGACGCGGCCGGCGCCACCGACGTGGCCGCCGTCAACGCGGTCGTGCTCGCCTCGGGCAAGACCGTCGCCGACACGGTGGCCGAGCTGGCCGCCAAGATCGGCGAGAAGCTCGAGGTCGCCAACGCCGCCAGCTACGACGGCGACGTCACCATCTACCTGCACCGCCGTTCGTCCGACCTGCCGCCGCAGGTCGGCGTGATGGTCGAGCACGAGGGCGGCTCGGGCGACTTCGTCCGGGGCATCGCGATGCAGATCGCCGCCATGTCGCCGCAGTACGTCACCCGCGACGAGGTGCCGGCCGAGGTGCTCGATCACGAGCGGCACATCGCCGAGCTGACCGCCAAGGAGGAGGGCAAGCCCGAGAAGATCATCCCGCGGATCGTCGAGGGCCGGCTGGGTGGCTTCTACAAGGACGTCGTGCTGCTCGAGCAGGCGTCCGTCTCCGACGACAAGAAGACCGTGGGACAGCTGCTGAAGGAGAACGGCGTGACCGTGAAGCGCTTCGTGCGTTTCGCGGCGGGCGCCTGAACCCCGACGCCTCGGCCAGTACCATGACGTGCGCCACGAGTGATCGCTCGTGGCGCACGTCGCTATCAGCCCCCGAGCGAGGAGAACGATGACCTACCACCGCATCATGCTCAAACTGTCCGGCGAGATGTTCGGCGGCAGCCGCGGCATCGGCGTCGACCCCGATGTGGTGGCGAACCTCGCCAGCCAGATCAAGGCGGTGGTGGACGCCGGCGTCCAGGTCGCCGTGGTGATCGGCGGCGGCAACTTCTTCCGCGGCGCCGAGCTCTCCGAGCGCGGCATGGACCGCGACCGCGCCGACTACATGGGCATGCTCGGCACGGTGATGAACTGCCTCGCGCTGCAGGACTTCTGCGAGAAGGCCGGGGTGCAGACCCGGGTGCAGACCGCGATCGCGATGGGGCAGGTCGCCGAGCCGTACATTCCGCGGCGCGCCGAACGACACCTGGAAAAGGGCCGCGTGGTGATCTTCGGGGCCGGCTCGGGCATGCCGTACTTCTCCACCGACACCGTCGCCGCCCAGCGGGCGCTGGAGATCGGCGCCGACGTGCTGCTGATGGGCAAGCAGGGCACCGACGGCGTCTACGACTCCGACCCGAAGAAGAACCCGGACGCCGTCCGCTTCGACGAGCTCACCTACGACGACTACCTGGCCCGCGACCTGAAGGTGGCGGACGCCACCGCGATCAGCCTGGCCCGCGACAACCACCTGCCGATGGTCTTCTTCGACCTGGGTGTCGAGGGCAACATCCTGCGGGCGGTGCAGGGTGAGAAGATCGGAACCACCGTCCACGCCTGACCGAGCAGAACCACCGAAAGGATCACGATGATCCCCGACATCATCAAAGATGCTGAGCAGAAGATGAAAGGCGCGGTCGAGCACGCCCGCGAGGAGTTCGCGGCGATCCGCACCGGACGCGCCCACCCGGCCATGTTCAACAAGCTGATGGTCGACTACTACGGCGCGCCGACCCCGCTGCAGCAGCTGGCCACCTTCCAGGTGCCCGAGGCGCGCACCGTGCTGATCAGCCCGTTCGACCGGGCGTCGATGGGCGGCATCGAGAAGGCGATCCGCGACTCCGACCTGGGCGTCAACCCGGCCAACGACGGCAACGTCATCCGGGTGGTGATGCCGCAGCTGTCCGAGGAGCGCCGCCGCGACTACATCAAGGTGGCCCGCTCGAAGGCCGAGGAGAGCCGGGTGGCGGTGCGGAACATCCGCCGGCACGCCAACGACTCGGTGCACAAGCTGGCCAAGGACAAGGAAGTGGGCGAGGACGACGCCCGGGGCGCCGAGAAGCAGCTGGACGGGGTCACCAAGAAGTACGTCGAGACGATCGATGAGCTGCTGAAGGCCAAGGAAGCGGAGTTGCTGGAAGTCTGATGACCGGCGAGCAGGAGGCACCACCCGGTCCGGTCGCCCGGAAGTCGCGCGCCGGACGGGATCTGCCGGCCGCGATCATGGTCGGCCTGGCCCTGGCGGCCACGGTGGTGCTCACCCTGCTCTACTGGCACTGGGGTTTCGTGCTGCTGGTGACCGCGATGCTCACCCTGGGCACGATCGAGTTGCACGATGCGCTGAAGCGGATCGGGATGAACTCGGCGGTGATCCCGATCGTCGCCGGCACGGTGGCGGTGATCTGCGGGTCGTACGCGGCCGCCACCCACGAGGGCACCGACGCCCTGCCGTGGCATTCGGTGCTGCTCGGCTTCCTGGGCGCCACCACGCTGGCCTCGCTGATCTGGCGGATGCCCGGCGGTGCCGCCGGCTACGTCAAGGACGCCGCCGCCAGCCTGTTCACCATCGGCTACATCCCGCTGCTGGGTTCGTTCACCGGCCTGGTGCTGGCCTCGCCCAACGGCTCGGCCAAGATGGCCACCATCCTGCTGGTGGTGATGGGCACCGACACCGGCGGCTACGCGATCGGCGCCCGCTGGGGCAAGCACCCGATGGCGCCGCAGATCAGCCCCAAGAAGACCTGGGAGGGCCTGGCCGGCTCGGTGGGCCTGGCCAGCGCCGTGGGGATCACGTTGACCGTCTGGCTGCTGGACGCGCCCTGGTGGGTCGGGCTGCTGCTGGCGGTCTCCATCGTGGCGGCCGGCACCTGCGGCGACCTGATCGAGTCGCTGGTGAAACGCGATGTCGGCATCAAGGACATGTCGTCGTTCCTGCCCGGGCACGGCGGCGCCATGGACCGGCTGGACTCGATCCTGGTGGCCGCCCCGGTCGCCTGGCTGATCATGTACCTGCTGATCCCCAACTGACGAGGCCGGACACCCGATGACAGAGCAAACCATTCCGGCCGGCGACGGCCTGCGCGCCGACGAGGTGAGCGCCTACGCGGCGCTGGAGGACCGGGTGCGCGCCGGCGCGACGATGCCGCTCACCATGGCGGCCCCGCGCCGCGGCAAGCCGCCGCGGCACTGGCTCGACCTGACCGGCGAGCAGCGCCGCGCCGCGGTCACCGAACTCGGACTGCCGGGGTTCCGGGCCGATCAGATCTCCCGGCACGTCTTCGAGCATCTCGACCTCGACCCGTCGGGCTGGACGGACCTGCCCGCCGCCGACCGCGGCCGGGTCGCCGAGGCCTTCCTGCCGTCCCTGCTCACCTCTGTCCGGCCGCTGTCCTGCGACGGCGGCACCACGCTGAAGACGCTGTGGCGGCTGCACGACGGCTCGCTGATCGAGTCGGTGCTGATGCGCTACGGGGTGCCGGGCATCCGGGCGTCCGGCTCGGGCCGCAACCGGGCGACGCTGTGCATCTCGTCCCAGGCCGGCTGCGGCATGGCCTGCCCGTTCTGCGCCACCGGCCAGGGCGGGCTGCAGCGCAACCTGAGCGCCGCCGAGATCCTGGCCCAGGTGGTCGCCGGCGCCCGGTCGCTGCGCGACGGCGAGATCCCCGGCGGGCCGGGCCGGGTGAACAACATCGTCTTCATGGGCATGGGCGAGCCGCTGGCCAACTTCAAGGCGGTGACGGCGACCATCGACACGCTGACCGCGCCGGCGCCGCACGGGCTGGGCATCAGCGCCCGCGGCATCACCGTCTCGACGGTCGGCCTGGTGCCCCGGATCAACGCGCTCGCGGACGCCGGCGTCCCGGTCACCCTGGCGGTCAGCCTGCACGCCCCGGACGACGAGCTGCGCGACGAGCTGTGCCCGATCAACACCCGCTGGAACGTCGCCGACGTGGTGGACGCCGCCCATCGCTACTTCCGCCTGACGAAGCGCCGGGTGTCCATCGAGTACGCGCTGATCAGGGACGTCAACGACCAGGTCGCACGCGCCGAGCTGCTCGCCGAGGTGCTGCGCCGCGACGGCGGCCACGGCTGGGTGCACGTCAACCTGATCCCGTTGAACCCCACCCCGGGGTCGAAGTGGACTGCGTCGCGGCGCCGCGACGAGGCCGCCTTCGTCGCCACCCTGGAGCGCCGCGGGGTCGCGGTCACCGTCCGGGACACCCGCGGCCGCGAGATCGACGGCGCCTGCGGCCAGCTGGCCGCCAGCGTCGCAGGGGAGTGATCGGAGTCCGCGAATGATCGCGGGGGCATCGTCGGCAGTACGCTGTGCCATGCGCACGTTGGCCGAGGAACCTGGCTTCGTGCTGCCGGCGTCCCTGCTGGACGACCTGACCACCGGTGTCCTGGCCGAGGCGGCCGCCGAGCGCCTGCTGGTGCGCACCCCGCTGACCGATCGGCCGCTGGCCGAGATCCCGCTGTCCACGACGTCCGACGTCGCCTGCGCCGTGCAGCGGGCCCGCGCCGCCCAACGGGTGTGGAGCTCGCTGCGGCCCCAGCGCCGGGCGGCGATCGTGCTGGACTTCCATGACCGGCTGCTGGCCGGCCGCGAGGAACTGCTCGACCTGATCCAGCTGGAGACCGGCAAGACCCGCGCGAACGCCTACGAGGAGATCGCCGAGGTCGCCAACCTGGCCCGCTACTACGCCCGGACCGCGGCCGGCCTGCTCGCGCCCCGGCACCGGCGCGGCGTCCTGCCGGTGCTCGGTGCGGCCACCCAGACCCGGCTGCCGCGCGGCGTCGTCGGCGTCATCACCCCCTGGAACTACCCGTTCGCGCTGTCTCTCGGCGAGTCCATCGCGGCGCTGCTGGCCGGCAACGCGGTGGTGCTGCGTCCGGACCCGCGCACGGCGCTGTCCGCGCTGTGGGGGCTGCGCCGGCTGCAGGAGGCCGGGCTGCCGTCCGCGGTCCTGCAGGTGGTCACCGGTGAGGGCGACCCGGTCGGCGAGGCCGTCGTCAAGCACGCCGACTACGTCAGCTTCACCGGCTCGACCCGGGTCGGCCGGGGCGTGTCGGCGGTGGCGGCGCAGCGGATGATCGGCTGCCACCTGGAACTGGGCGGCAAGAACGCCTGCTACCTCCGGCCGGACGCCCCGCTCGATGCCGCCGTCGAGATCGCCCTGCGCGGCGCCTTCTCCGGCGCCGGGCAGGTCTGCGTGCACACGGAGCGGCTGGTGCTGCACGAGGCGATCGCGGAGGAATTCCTGGGCCTGTTCCTGCCCGCCGTCCGCGAGATGCGGCTCGGCGTCGGGCTGGAGTACGGCTTCGACATGGGGTCGCTGCTCGGTGCCGATCAGCTGCAGCGGGTCAGCGACCACGTCGAGGACGCCCGCCGGCACGGCGCCCGGGTGCTGGCCGGCGGGCGGCACCGGCCCGACATCGGGCCGTGGGTCTACGAACCGACCGTGCTGGACGGTGTGACGGCCGCGATGGAGGTCCGCGACGCGGAGACGTCCGGCCCGGTGGTCAGCGTCTACCGGGTGGACGACGACGCGGCCGCGGTCCGCCTGATCAACGACTCCGACTACGGGTTGCACGCCACCATCGTCAGCGCGGACCGGCGCGCGGCGCGGCGGCTGGCGCCGCTGTTGCGGACCGGGACGGTCAGCATCAACGAGACCTATCTGGCCTCCTGGGGGGCCGTCGGCGCCGCGATGGGCGCCCGCGGCGAGTCGGGGACGGGCGGCCGGCACGGCACCGACGGGCTGCTCAAGTACACCGTGGTGCAGAGCGTCGCCGAGCAGCGGGCGGGCGCGTTGGGCGTCCGCGGCCCCGGGCCGCAGCGCCGGTTCGCCGAGCTCTTCAGTCGTTCGTTGATGGCGGCGCGGCGCTCCCGGCTGCGCTGAGCGCCGCCAGCGCCTGCTCGGTGGAGTCGACCAGCCGGACGGCCGCGGCCATCCGGCGTCCGGCGGCGAGGGCGTGCAGCAGCGGCCACACCGGCAGGGTGTCGGTCCAGTACGCGGAGCCGACAAGCACCAGCGGCGTCACCGGTTCGGACGCCGCGGCGTAGAAGTTCGGGGTGACCGCCTGGAACACCTCCTGGACCGTGCCGGCCGCGCCGGGCAGATAGACGATGCCGCCCCGGCACAGCCGCAGCAGGACGTCCTCGCGCAGCGCGTTGGTGAAGAACTTCGCGATCCGGGTGGCGAACGGGTTGGGCGGCTCGTGACCGTAGAACCAGGTCGGAACGCCCAGCGAGAGCCGGTCGCAGCGGTAGCGCCGCGCCACCGCCCGCGCCGACCGGGCCCAGCCGGTGACGTCCTCCGACCAGGACGGCGAGGCGGCCAAGTCGTCGATGGCGGCCCGCAGGTCGGCGTCCGAACCGTCGAGGGCCGCGCCCAGGTTGGCGGCCTCCATCGCGCCCGGGCCGCCGCCGGACAGCACCACGTGGCCGGCGTCCGCGAGCCGGTGCGCCAGCTCGGCGCTGTCCCGGTACGGTCCGGAGCCCCGCTGCTGGGCGTGGCCGCCCATGATGCCCACCACCCGGGTGACGTCGATGCCGGCGAGCGCCTCCTGCAGCGCCTCGGTGACCGCGTGGTCGTGCAGCGCGGCGGCCAGGTCGGCGGCCAGCCCGCCGGGGCGGAGATTCGCCGACTGCCAGGCGAAGATCGCGGCGTCCGTGGTGGCCGGGTAGCCGTCCTCCAGGCCGCGGTACAGCTCATCGGGGGTGTACAGCTCGGGCCGGTACGGGTCGAACGGCAGGTCGGGCAGCCGCGGGAACACCAGCGCCCCGCGCCGGGCGAGCTGCGAGGCGTCCGCGGGCCGCAGCCGGCAGCCCAGGAAGATCGCTCCGGTCACCGGTGTCGCCCGCAGCGCGGCCGACCGTCCGGTCAGGTCGATCGACTGGACGAACACCCCGGCCAGCGACGCGCCCGCGGCCAGGTGCGCGTCGAAGGCGTCCAGGGACTCCAGGTCGATGCGCACCCGATCACCCTAGTCACGCCGCCGGGCCGCGGTACTAACGTGAGGTCGAGCAAAGGAGACCGGCATGCCACATCAGGTTCCACAGCCCAGCCCGGAGCGGATGACCCCGTTCGGGGGCGGGGCGATCGTGGCCGGCGTCCGGCCGGGTAGCGATCCGCTGGTGGCGCTCACCGCAGCGGCGTTGGCCCGGGCGACGGGCGGGGAGTTGTTCTTCGCCTACGTGGACGAGCAGCGCTTCACCGAGCGCGAGTTCCCGGACGGCACCGTCCAGCACAGCGACTTCAACCCCGACTCGGCCGACGAGTCCTGGCGGCGGGTCGAGGCCCGGCTGCAGGACGAGGTGGGCGCCCTGCTGGCCGGCTCGGGCCTGCCCTGGCAACTCCGCTACCTCGCCGGACGTCCGGACCGGTCGCTGACCCACCTGGCGCGGGCGGTGGACGCCGCGGTGATCGTGGTCGGCAACCGGGCGCCCGAGCACGGCGCCAAGGTGCGCGAGTTCCTGGACGGCGCGCTGGCGCTCAAGCTGGCCCAGCATCAGCACCGGCCGGTGCTGGCCGTCCCACTCTCGGTGGTCGACTGGAAGGCGCCGATGCCGTGGGCCTGAAACCGTTCCGGGGACTGTCCTCGACGGTCGTCTTCGCGGGGGGCGTGCTGGGCACGGCCGTCCGTGCGGCGCTGGAGTCCGCCCTGCCCGCCCAGCCGGGCGGCTGGCCGTGGACCACCTTCGCGATCAACGTCAGCGGCTCGTTCCTGCTCGGCCTGCTGCTCGAGACGCTCAGCCGGCGCGGCCCGGACGCCGGACCGCGCCGCTACCTGCGGCTCGGGCTGGGCACCGGCGTGATGGGCGGCTACACCACCTACAGCACGTTCGCGGTCGAGGCCGTCCGGCTGCTGGGGCTTGGCGGGGGTGCGGTGTTCGTCGGGCTCGGGTATGCGCTGGGCAGCGTGCTGCTGGGCCTCGCCGGCGCGTTCGCCGGCATGTGGGTGGCGACGAGGTGGCCGCGATGATCGCGCTGCTGGTCGCCCTGGCCGGCGGGCTCGGCGCCGTCGCGCGCTTCCAGGCGGACGCCGCGATCGCCCGCCTGCACTCGCTGCGGATGCCGCTGGGCACCCTGACGATCAACACGGTGGGCTCCGGCCTGCTCGGCCTGATCACCGGGTACGTGCTGTTCCACACCGGCGCCCCGGAGTGGGCCTCGATCGCCGGCACCGGCTTCATGGGTGGGTTCACGACGTTCAGCACCGCCAGCGTCGAGGGCGTCCGGCTGGTGCGCGCCGGGCGTCCGGTGGCGGCGGTGGTGCATGCCGGCGGGGGTCTGCTGGCCGGCCTGGTGGCGGCGACCCTCGGGCTCTGGGTGATGTCGCTGTAGCCGCCCCGGGGTGCTCCTGGTGACTCGTCCTGCTTGGTCGTCTCGGTTGGTTGCGTTGGGTGCCGCGGAGTGGGCTGCACCCTGTCCCGCCCAAGCGGAGCTCGTCGGCGGACTTGGTGGGTTGTGGTGCGTTGGGTGGGTGGGCGCCGACGAGCCCGCCTTACGCCCGACCTACCCGGACAGGGTGCAGCCCACTCCGCTTCAGGGTTGCGTCCAGCGGTTCATCCTGACTGTCCGGGCGGACCGCGCCCATTCGTCATCCCGGCTGTGAGTCTTGGGGTGGCTGGTCTGGGACTGGCTGTCAGGATGATGTTGGTTGTTCCTGGCTTGGGTCGTGACTCTTCAGCCGGGATCTCCACACCGACAGGGGCCGTTTCGTCGTCGAGATCCCGGGTCGAGCCCGGGATGACGGACGTGCGGTATGAACTCACCGATTCGTCGTCGCGGCGGATGTCGGGATCTCCACGCCGACGGGGCCGCTGCGTCATCGAGATCCCGGGTCGAGGCCGGGATGACGGACGTGTGGGATGACGTGCCCCGTCGTCCCGGCGGATGCCGGGATCTCGGTACGGGATCAGTGGGTGTTGTCCGTTTGTTGTCCGTCGTACGTCCGAACGATTTCTGTCAGTGCGGCCTACTACGTTGTGG
>CALMIQ010000030.1 GCA_937863965.1 uncultured Micropruina sp. | reverse complement strand
CGAACATCTTGAGGTTGTCGCGCAACCACTGCACCAGCGAACCGGTGACGGCGATCGAGCCCTCCAGGGCGTACACCGCCTTGTCGTCACCGATCTTGTAGCAGACGGTGGTGAGCAGGCCGTTCTTGGAGGGGACGATCTCCTCGCCGGTGTTCATGATCATGAAGCAGCCGGTGCCGTAGGTGTTCTTGGCCATGCCGACCTCGAACGCCGCCTGGCCGAAGGTCGCCGCCTGCTGATCGCCGAGGTCGCCGGCGATCGGGACGCCCTCGAGCAGGCCCGCGGGACGGCCATGACCGTACACCTCGGAGGAGGAGCGGATCTCGGGCAGCATCGACAGCGGGATGCCCATGTCGGCGGCGATCTCGGGATCCCAGGACAGGGTCGCGAGGTCCATCAGCATGGTGCGCGATGCGTTGGTGACGTCGGTGACATGCACACCGCCGTCGACGCCGCCGGTGAGGTTCCAGATCACCCAGGTGTCCATGTTGCCCATGACCAGGTTGCCGGCCTCGGCACGCTCGCGGGCACCCTCGACATTGTCGAGGATCCACTTCACCTTGGGGCCGGAGAAGTAGGTGGCCAGTGGGAGGCCCACCCGGCTCTTGTACTTGTCCTGGTCGCCGCCTCCGAGTTCTTCGATGATCTTCGCGGTGCGGGTGTCCTGCCAAACGATCGCGTTGTAGACCGGTTCGCCGGTGTTCCTGTCCCAGACCAGGGTGGTCTCGCGCTGGTTGGTGACACCGACGGCGACCAGGCTCTCCTTGTTGACCTGGGCGTGCGCCAGCGCGACGCCGACGACCTCGCGAATGTTGTCCCAGATCTCGATCGCGTTGTGCTCGACCCAGCCCGCCTTCGGGAAGATCTGCTCGTGTTCCTTCTGCCCGGAGCCGACGATCCGGCCCTCATGGTTGAACACGATCGCACGTGAACTCGTGGTCCCCTGATCGATCGCGAGAACGTACTTCTCAGCCATTGCGTTCCTTTCCACATCTTCGTAGAGGTTGACTACATCGTGCCCTGTGCCGGGCGACAAGACCAGCGGTTCTGCCGACCGGCACAGGGTCTTTCAGGTGTTCAGGTGCCTGCCTGGCTCACGCGAGCAGCAGGAACTTCGACAGGAAACCGGCCAGGATGCCGCCGACCAGCGGGCCGACGACCGGAATCCAGGAGTAGCCCCAGTCCGACGAGCCCTTGTTGGGGATCGGCAGCAGGGCATGCGCGATCCGCGGACCCAGGTCGCGGGCCGGGTTGATCGCGTAACCGGTCGGGCCGCCGAGGGAGGCGCCGATACCGACGATCAGCAGGGCGACGCCCAGCGCGCCCAGCCAGCCCAGGCCGCCCGGGGTCTTGGTGGCCGAATCGCCCCAATGACCGGCCGCCAGCACCACGAACACCAGCACGAACGTGCCGATGGCCTCGGTGACCAGGTTCCACAACGGATTGCGGATCTCGGGTCCGGTGGAGAACACGCCCAGCTTGAACCCGTCCGGGGCGTCCTCGTCGAACTGCTTCTTGTAGGCCAGCCAGGCCAGGATCGCACCGATGAAGGCGCCGAGCAGCTCGGCGCTGAGGTAGGTGGCGATCGAGGCGAAATCGACCGGGATGCCCGGCACGAACTCGGTGGCGCCCGAGGCCGCCACGCCCAGGGTGACGGCCGGGTTCAGATGCCCGCCCGACTTGTAGGAGACCAGCACGCCGGCGAAGACGGCCAATCCCCAGCCGAAGTTGACCATCAGGAACCCGGTCCCGTTGCCCTTGTTCTTCGGCAGGATGTTGTTCGCAACCACGCCCGCGCCGAGCAGCAACAGCATCGCCGTGCCGATGACCTCGGAGAGGAAGATGGTTCCCAGAGACATTTGTCAGCTCCCTTCAGGCACCACATTCGGTGCCGAGACTGGTGGCCGGGGATCCCCCGGCCCACCGTGCACTAACTGCGCCGCCCCGGTTCGGGGACGGCGGGGGTGTCGTGGGGGTGTCGGGGTGCGCGGTTGCTGCCATGCAGCCGAACCCCCGGGCGGCCGTCCGCTTCCGGCCGTCAACCCAGTCTCGTCCAGACTTGCCAGCGCTGAACACATGCGCTAGGCCATTGCACGAACGTGCAGGTGGACGGAGAAGGAATGAACGACCGGTACGACGACATGTATCAAGCGGCCTCTCGCTACTACGTACAGGGCGAAACGATGGAGTCGATCGCGCACCAGTTGGGGCTGTCCCGGTCGACCGTGAGCCGGCTGCTGAAGGACGCCAGGAGCTCGGGCCTGGTGCGGATCAGCCTCGCCGACCACAGCGGTTCCCGCTCGCCGCTGGCCAACGCGTTGACCAAGATCTTCGGCGTCCGGGTACATCTGGTCGCCGTCCGCGAGGGTGCCTCGGAGAACCGTCGCTTCGATCAGGTCGCCCGGCTGGCCGGGCGGCTGGTGTCCGAGGCCGTGGCGGACGATCACGTGATCGGCGTCGCCTGGGGGGTGACGGTCTCGCACGTCGTCCGGTACCTGCAGCACAAGCCGCTGACCGGGGCCACCGTGGTGCAGATGAACGGCGGCACCAACCAGTGGTCGTCGGGCATCCCCTACGTGGGCGAGATCCTCACCGGCGTCGGGGACGCGTTCGGCTCACGGGTGGTCTACTTCCCGGTGCCGGCGTTCTTCGACTACGCCGAGACCAAGCAGGCGATGTGGCGGGAACGCTCGGTGCAGAACGTGGTGAAGCTGCAGCACCGGATGGATGTGGCCGTCTTCGGCGTGGGTTGCATCAACGCCCGGGTACCCTCGCACGTGTACTCGGCGGGCTATCTGGACGACGACGAGATGCGCGCCCTGGTCGCCGACGGCGTCGTCGGCGACGTCTCGACGGTGCTGTTGCGTGAGGACGGCTCGTGGACCGACATCGACTTCAACGCGCGGGCATCCGGGTTGACCCCCACCGAGCTCGTGCGGGTGTCGCGCCGGTTCTGCGTGGTGGCCGACCCCTCCCGGGCGGCGGCCGTGGTGGGTGCGTTGCGGGCCGGCACCACCACCGACCTGGTCATCGACGAGGGCACCGCCCGCGCGGTGCTGGAAAGGCTGTAGCCCGTGCCGGCCGGCGTCCCCGCGCTGATCGGTCCCGCTTCGCTGCTGGAATCGGACGACCGGCCGGCCTGGTGGAGCCCGCCGGGAGCCCCGCACCGGCTGGAGGCGCTGGTGGGCAGCGACAACGGTGACGGCACGCTCACCATCCATCACTACTTCCGCGGCCAGGCCCGCCCAGACAATCCCTGGCTGCGCGGCGACGCGATCAGCACGCGGGCAATCGGCCCGGCCGCGCTGCACCAGCGCGGCCGTCCGGGTACCGCGGGGCACGAGCTGGTGGCCTCGGTGCCCGAGGCGGAGGGCCTGATCGGCTACGCCTGGGCGGTCAACGCCGCCCGTCCGCTGCGCTGGCGGCGGCTCGGACCGATCGACGATCCCGACGATCCCCCGCGACCGGCCTGGGACGGCCCGACGGACGCCGGCGAGTGGGGCGCCGGAACGGTGATCGCCGTGGCTACCGCGGCGACCCGGCTGCGGGACGGCTGGGTGCAGGCGCTCGTCCAGGTGGCGGGTTCGATCTATCACCTGCATCGCCAGCGACGCCGGGGCGGGGTGCGCTGGCTGCGGGACGCCTGCCTGCGGCTGGACGACCGCGAACCCTTCGCCGAGGCCGATGAGCCGTCCGCGAAGGTGGCCCAGATCACCGGCGAGACCGACAGCCAGCCAACCGCGGCCGGCGGCACCCTGTCGGCGTCGGCGTCCCGCTCGGGGGTGCGCGGCACCGACCTCGGGGTACGGATCGACCATGCCGGCGAGACCTTCCTGCTGTTCGGCGACACCCACTGGACCCGGCCCTGGCTGGGCACCCGGGACGCCGTCGGCCGCGTGCACGACCCGGACGCCGAACGTCCCGCCGTCAGCCTGCACGGCTCCCCGCTGCGGTTGCGCGGCGGGGGCACCACGATGCGCGAGTACGACGTGCCGCTGGACGCATTCGGCCTCGGCGACGACCTGTTCGTCTTCCACACCTCCAACCACTTCCGCGACGCCCAGGTGATGGGACGCAGCGTGCTGACCCGGGCGCGGCCGGGGCGGCTGCGGATCGATCCCGCGGCACGGTGGAGTCCGGTCGGCCTGCGCGTCCTGGCCACGTTCTCCGACCACCGCTTCATCAACGTCACGGTGCAGCGGGTCGGCGGTGAGTTGCTGCTGTGGGGCACCGGCGCCTACCGGGCCGACGACGTCCGGCTGGCGAGGGTCGACCTGACCGCACCCGGGGTGGCGGACGGCCTGCGCCGCAGCTCGGCGGAGCCGTTCCTGGCGGCCGTCCGGTACTGGGCGGGTCCGCGACGCTGGTCGGCCGTCGAGGCGGACGCCGTCCCGCTGTTCACGCCCGGCGCGCTGGGCGAGCTCTCGGTGCGCTGGGTGCCCGCCGTCGGGCTCTACCTGATGCTGACCATGTCGGGGCCGGAGGACCCGATCGGGGCGGCGGTGGTGCTGCGCGCGGCGTCCGAGCCCTGGGGGCCGTGGTCGCCGCGGATACGGCTGTTCGACTGGGTCGGCGACGGGATGAGCCCGGGTGACGACGCCCGGCGGTTCATCCGCGCCTCGCACTCCGACGCCGTGGGCGACGCGATCTTCGCCGGACAGGCCGCCGCCACCGGTGCGGCCTACGCGCCGTACCTGTTCGATGCCCGGCGCGACGGCGGCGACCTGGTGTTGCGCTACACGCTGTCCACCTGGAACCCCTACCAGGTGGTGCTGATGCGGCACCGGCTGGCTGTCGAACGGCTCGCGGCGTCCTCACATCGGATGTGAAAAAGACAAGAAAAGACTGTTGTTAATGGACCCGCAGATGCCCACGTCGCTCGGGTAGCGTGCACGTTTGATCGGGCTCGACAAGCGGACCAACACAGCAACGCGGCAGTGAAAGCCTGGAAGCCTGACCGGCAAGTTCCATCGGCTGGACGTCGTCGGCGACGCTCCGCCCGTTCGATCGGAGGATGCACGTGAGAACACTCTCTGCAGACGTCGTGGTGGTGGGCGGGGGCTCCACCGGCGCGGGCGTCGTCCGTGACGTGGCGATGCGGGGGTACTCGGCGATCCTGGTCGACCGCGCCGACCTCGGGCAGGGCACCACCGGCCGCTACCACGGCCTGCTGCATTCCGGCGGGCGCTACGTGGTGAGCGACCCGCACTCGGCCACCGAGTGCGCCGAGGAGAACGCCATCATCGCCCGGATCCAGTCCCACGCCGTCGAGCGCACCGGCGGCTACTTCGTCGCCACCCCGGTCGACGACCCGGCCTGGGGCGACAACTGGGCAAAAGGGGCGACCGACACGAAGGTGCCCTTCGAGGAGGTCTCCGTCGCCCAGGTGCTGCGGGCCGAACCGCGGGTCAACCCCAAGATCTCCCGCGCCTTCAAGGTCGAGGACGGCTCGGTGGACGGCTGGCAGCTGGTCTGGAGCGCCGCCAACTCGGCGAAGCTGCACGGCGCGCAGATCCTCACTTACCACCGGGTGACGAAAATCAACCGTGCGGGTGACCGGGTCTCGCAGGTGGTCTGCATCGACGAGAAGACCGGGGAAGAGGTCCGGATCGACACCGGTTTCGTGCTCAACTGTGCCGCCGCCTGGGGCGGCCAGATCGCCCACATGGCGGGTTGCCCCGACGTCCAGGTGGTGCCCGGCGCCGGCATCATGATCGCGATGAACCACCGGCTGACCAACGCCGTCGTCAACCGGCTCACCTACCCGGCCGACGGCGACATCCTGGTACCGGTGCACACGGTGTGCATCATCGGCACCACCGACCAGAAGGCCGACGATCCCGACAGGCTGGAGATCGCCTGGGACGAGGTGCAGCAGATGATGGACTGCGGCGAACTGCTGGTGCCCGGCTTCCGCAAGGCCCGCGCCATCCACGCCTGGGCGGGCGCCCGTCCGCTGGTGAAGGACTCCCGGGTCGGCTCCGGCGACACCCGGCACATGAGCCGCGGCATGTCGATCATCGACCACTCCGATCGCGACGGCCTGAAGGGCCTGCTGACCATCGCCGGCGGCAAGCTGACCACCTACCGGCTGATGGCCGAGAAGGTGGTGGACGCCATGTGCGCCCAGCTGGGCGATCCCCGTCCGTGCACCACCGCGAACGAGCAGGTGCCCGGCTCGGAGGACAAGAAGAACTACGTGATCACCCATCGGCTCGAGGAGCGCGAGCACGACCGCACCGAGGACCAGATCCTGTGCGAGTGCGAGCTGATGAGCAAGGGCATGTTCACCCGAGCCCTGGCCGATCAGCCCAAGGGCAGCTTCGACGACCTGCGCCGACAGCTGCGGCTCGGTATGGGCCCTTGCCAGGGCGGTTTCTGCACGATGCGGGCGACGGGGGTGGCGTTGCAGACCGAGCACATCGACATCGAACGCGCGACCGGGCTGCTGCGGCTCTTCCTGAAGAACCGGTGGATCGGCATCTGGCCCATCCTGTACGGCGACCAGGTACGGCAGACCGCGCTGGACAACTGGATCTTCCAGGGCACGTTGGACGTCGAGCACCTACCCGGCCCGACACATGAGGAGGTCGTGTGATGACGCGCGTCGTGGTGATCGGGGCCGGGGTCTCCGGCCTGGTGGCCGCCATCCGGCTGGCCCGGGCGGGTGCGAGGGTGACGCTGTTGGCCAAGGGCACCGGCGGACTGCAGCTCTCCCAGGGCACCGTCGACATCCTGGGCTACGGTCCCCAGCGGGTCGAGCGCCCGTTGGAGGCGCTTGCCGGTTTCGCGGACGCCAACCCGGGCCATCCCTATGCGTTCCTGGACGCCGAACTGGTCGGCGCGTCGGCGTCCTATCTGGCCGAACTGGTCGGCCCGGCCCTGCTGGTCGGCGACCCGGCGGTCAACCTGCAACTGCCGACCGCGGTCGGCGCCGTCCGGCCGACCGCGCTGGCCTCGCCCAGCATGACGGCCGGGGCCTGCGTGGCTGACGCCCGGTTCGTCATCGTCGGGCTGCGCCAGCTCAAGGACTTCTATCCCGAACTGGTCGCGCACAACCTGAACCGCACCGACCTGCCCGGCGGCGGACGCCTCACCGCACGCCCGGTGATGCTCGACTTCCCGGCCCGGGAGGGCGAGGTGGACTCCTCCGGTCTGACCTATGCCCGCGCCCTGGACGACCCGGCCTACCGGCGGCGATTCGCGCAGGCCATCGCCGGCGTGGTCGCCGTGGGCGAGACCGTCGGCCTGCCGGCCGTTCTGGGCCTGGACGACCATGGCGCCTGGGCCGAGATCGCCGAGCAGGTGGGTGCGAAGGTCTTCGAGATCCCGCTGCCGCCGCCGTCGGTGCCGGGGATGCGGCTGAACCGGGCCCTGACCGCGCTGGCCAAGGCGTCCGGCGTCCGCGTGGTGCCGGGCAGCAGGGTGACCGGCTTCCGTTCCGCCGGCGACTCGGTGGCCTGCGTGCAGTTGGCCACCGCCGGCGGCATCCGCGAGTTCGCCGCCGACGCATTCCTGCTCGCCACCGGTGGTTTCGAGTCGGGTGCGCTGTCTGCCGATTCCTACCACGACCTGCACGAGTCGATCTTCGACCTGCCGCTGCGCCGGCCGGAGGGAGCCCTGGTGCACGGCGACTACTGGGGCGATCCACAACCGCTGTTCACCGTCGGCGTCGAGACCGACCCCGACCTGCGGGTCCGGCATCCCGGCGGCGCGGTGGTCTACGACAACCTCTATGCCGCCGGCGGCATCCTCGCCGGCGCCACCCGCTGGCAGGAGAAGTCCGGCGAGGGCATCGCGCTGGCCAGCGCCGTCCGCGCCGCCGACTCGATCCTGGCCGCAGCCGACAATGCCACGACCCACGGGGTCACGACTCGAGGAGCAGCCTCATGAACGCCTCCCACGGCTTGGAATTCGCGCAAACCGAGGTGGCCCGGGCCTCCCTCGACCACTGCGTGAAGTGCACCATCTGCGAGACCCACTGCCCGGTCTCGGCGGTGACGCCCAAGTTCACCGGCCCCAAGTTCGTCGGCCCACAGGCCGAGCGCTTCCGGCACGGCGAGTCGGTCGATCACTCGCTGGACTACTGCTCGTCGTGCGGCGCCTGCACGCTGGCCTGCCCGCAGGGGGTGAACATCGCCGAACTCAACGGCCAGGCCCGGGCGGTGATGAAGGCCGACCGCATGCCGCTGCGCGACCAGCTGATCTCACGCACGACGCTGATGGGGATGGCGATGACCCCGGTCGCGCCTGTGGCCAATGCCGCCCTGCGGATCAAGCCGCTGCGCACCGTGGTCGAGAAGGTCCTCGGCATCCACCGCGACGCCCCGATGCCGGTGGCGAACACCCAGACCATCACCGGGTGGCTGAAGAAGCGGACGAAACCCGCCAAGGCCCCGGCCCGCGGAGCGGTGGTGTTCTTCCACGGCTGCGCCGGCGGCTATTTCGAGGTGGAGACCTCGAAGAAGTCGATCGAGGTGCTGGAGCATCTGGGGTATGAGGTGCTGGTGCCCAAGCAGGGCTGCTGCGGCCTGGCCCAACAGTCGAACGGCCTCTTCGACGGCGCCACCCAGCAGGTGCTCGAGCTGTGCGACGACCTGCGCAGCTCGGGACGCGACCTGACCATCATCTCCTCCTCCGGCTCCTGCACCGGCATGCTCAAGCACGAGGCGCACGAGATCATGGGCGTGGATGACGCCCGGCTGGCCGACGTCGGCACGCGGATCCGCGACATCATGGAGTTCCTGCTCGAGCTGCACGACGCGGGTGAGTTGCCCACCGACTTCGCCGAGATCCCGCTGACGGCGGTCTACCACGCCCCCTGCCAGCTCAAGTCGCAGGGCATGGGGCAGCCGGCCATGGAGGTGCTGAAACTGATTCCCGGCGTCGAGGCGGTCGAATCGGGGGCCACCTGCTGTGGCATCGCCGGCACCTACGGGTTGAAGAAGGAGAAGTACGCGATCGCGCAGGCCGTCGGGCGTCCGCTCTTCGACAAGGTGCGCGAGGTCAACCCCGACTTCGCGATGTGCGACACCGAGACCTGCCGCTGGCAGATCAGGAAGGGTTCGGGCGCGACGGTGGAGCACCCGATCTTCCTCGTCCACCAGGCCTACGGACTGAGCTGAGTGACCACGACGCGGGGCCTCCCGGGACGAACATCACGGGAGGCCCCGCGCGGTTCAGGGAACGGTCACCCCTGCCCGGAGCCGTCGCTCCCGAAGAACGTCTTCCACGGGACATTCACGGCCCGGTCCTTCGCCACCACTTCGTGCAGGTGCCGTAGCAGCGGGAACTGACCCGGCTGCAGGACGCCGCGCTCGGTGAGCCGCTCGAAAGCATCGCCGATCACCTGGATCGCCGCCGCACCCTCCAGGGTGACCCCCGGCATCCGATCGCGAGCCTCGGTGAAGGTCAGGCCGGCCCCGACCAGGCTGCCGACCTTCACGTTGCGGCCGCCCATCGAGGTGACGAAGCAATCGCCGATGCCGGGCAGGCCCAGCACGGTCGAACGCTGCCCGCCAAGCAGGTCCATGAACTCGGTCATCTCGACCGACGCCTGGCCGAACAGCGCCGCGCCG
The DNA here is from genome assembly GCA_937863965.1 of uncultured Micropruina sp. Classification (GTDB taxonomy): domain Bacteria; phylum Actinomycetota; class Actinomycetes; order Propionibacteriales; family Propionibacteriaceae; genus Micropruina. Next base: position 16,740 of record CALMIQ010000030.1, on the reverse strand, counting down.
TAGTTGAAGTTGACGTACTGGCTGTCGGTCTCGCCCAGCGCGGTCAGCTGGCCGTGCATGAAGCCGGCGCCGAACGCGTAGCAGTTCTTGGTCGCGGCGCAGACCTCGACCCCGACGAAGTCGGTGCTGGTCCAGACGTGGTAGAAGTCGGTCTCGAACAGGGCCTTCCACATCGCCAGCACCTCGGGATCCTCGCCGGTGAACACCACGCAGGTGTGCCGTCGGATCGCCACCTCGCCCGCGATCGAGGGGCCGGCGATCGCCGAGATCGACACCTGGCCACGCAGTTCGTCGGGCAGCTGGGCCATCAGTGCCTGCGGCAGGATGGTCAGGTTGCCGTCCGCGTCGGCCTGCATGCCCTTGGCCAGCGCGATGACGTGCACGCCCGGACGCAGCAGCGAGGCCAGTCGCTCGCCGGCCCAGTCCACGCCGAACGAGTTCACCCCGCTCATCACCAGGTCGGCGCCGTCGAACGCCTCGGCAGCGTCCTCCAGCTGGTACGCGGTGACGTTCGGGGGCACCGTCAGGTCCAGGTTCGGGTGCACGCCCGTGGACCGGATCGAGTCGATGATCGCCCGATCCAGATGAGTGCCGACCAGCCGCACCTCACCTCCGTTGTCGGTGAACGGTGTCGCCAGGGCCGTGGCCATGATGCCCGCGCCCAGGACCGCCAGAGTTGCCATCGGGACTCCTTTCGGGTTCCTCCCAACCTAGTGGTTCATCGCCGGCCGCCCTCAGCCATCGACAGATCACACGATTTATGCCCTTAGATGTGAGGAGATTGTCCCCAAACAGCACAGGTAGGGCATCATGAGTGTGATCTACGACGGGTTGGCCGACGAGCAGGGAGACGACACGGTGGCGGGTAAGGGTCGGGGCCGGGGCTCGGCCGGCGCACTGCGCGAGCGCCGGATGGCCATCGCCGAGAGGGTGGTCAAGAACGGATCGGCCTCGGTCGACGACCTGGTCGAACTGACCGGCGTCTCGGCGATGACCGTGTACCGCGACATCGAGGCGCTCGAGGAGGCCGGCGTCCTGATCCGGCACCGCGGCCAGGTCACCGCCGTGGCGACCGGGCTGAACGAGATCGCCGCGAGCATCAGGGTCAACCAGAACGCCGACCTCAAGCAGGAGGTGGCCCGGGTCGTCGCCGCGCGGATCCGCCCCGGCAGCTCGATCCTGGTCGACGACTCCACCACCGCCCTGTGGGTGCTGCGGATGCTCGAGGTCGTCCCGATCACCGTGGTCACCAACTCGATGCTGGTGGCCCGCGAACTGGAACGGCGTTCGGGCGTGCGGCTGTTCATCACCGGGGGTGAGTATCAGGCCTGGTCCGAGTCGATGGTCGGCCAGACCACCACCGAGGTGATCGCCGGCGTCCGCGCCGACTACTTCCTGGTCTCGGCGTCCGGGATCAGCGACCTGCAGTGCTTCCATCCCTTCGAGGACTGTGTGCAGGTCAAGCGCGCGATGATGGCATCGGCCGCGCAGTCGATCCTGCTGCTCGACCACACCAAGCTCGATCGGCGGGCTCTGCACACGTTCGCGTCGATGACCGACTTCGACCAGGTGATCGTCGATTCGCAGACCCCGGACGTCGTGGTCGCGGACCTGCGCGAGCGTGGCGTGTCGGTGGTCAAGGCGCCTGGCTGAGCCCGACGTTTCTCATCACAAATGCTGTTACAAACACCTCACTCACTGGTAGGTTCATGCGCAGCGGGCCCAGTCGGCGGACCCGCCAACCTCGTGCAAAGGAGTACGAATGGGTCTGCGCATCGTGATCGGGGCGGACATCGCCGGATATGACTACAAAGAGCAGCTGAAGAAGGATCTGGCCGCCGATGATCGGGTCGACGAGGTCATCGACGTCGGCATCGGGGCCGGTGAGGACATCGACTACCCGCACGTGGCGGTGTCGGGTGCGCGATTGATCGCAGCGGGAAAGGCCGATCGCGGCCTGTTCATCTGCGGGACGGGGATGGGCGTGGCCATGGCGGCCAACAAGGTCCCCGGCATCCGGGCCAGCACGGCACACGACAGCTTCTCGGTCGAGCGGCTGATCCTGTCCAACAACGCCCAGGTGCTCACCTTCGGCCAGCGCGTCATCGGCATCGAGCTGGCCCGGCGACTGGCGAAGGAATGGCTGGGCTACACCTTCGACCCGAATTCGAGTTCCGCCCCCAAGGTCGCGGCCATCGAGGCCTACGACACCGGCGACCTCAGCACGGACGCCGTACAGACCAGCTGCGACTGAGCAGCCGGATCTCTTCCCAACAAACCTGACAAGGACGGCAAATGTTCACCAGTGACATAGCAATATTCTTGCTCGGCCTGATCGCGGCACTCTTCGGTGGCTACTTCGGCGCGGCCATCGGCGGCAACTTCGCGTTCGCACTGACCGGCTTCATGATCCTGGTCTCCTGGGGCATCTTCGCGGGCACCGGGAGCGACATCGGATTCAACTACCTCGCCTTCGGCCCGGTGATGGGCCCGCACATCACCTTCGCGGCCGGCTGTGCCGGCGCGGCCTACGCGATGAAGAAGGGATTGATCGAATCAGGACGCGACGCGACCTCGCCGCTGGCCCGGCTCGGCCGCGTCGACGTCCTGTTGGTCGGTGCCGCCTTCGGCGCCTTCGGCTACCTGTTCAACCTCGGCCTGGGCCTGCTGCCCTGGTTCGGCGGCCACATCGACACCGTGGCGCTGACCGTGTTCACCTCGAACGTGGTGGCCCGGCTGATCTGGGGCAACAGCCTGATGGGTGCCGAGAAGTACAACAAGGGCGCCACCTCCTTCTTCGGCAAGATCGCCCCCAACTCGACCGACTTCTGGCTGCGCTACCAGGAGAAGCCGAGCCAGTACCTGCCGCTGGGCTTCTTCGCCGGCGGCCTGGCCGGCGGCGCCGGCATCATGCTGGGCCACTTCGTCCCGGGTGGCGCCGCGGTGGCACACACCCTGCCGTTCGCGATCTCGGCGATCATCATCCTGTTCCTGATCCTGGGTGCCGAGATGCCGGTGCAGCATCACATCACCATCATCGGTGCGCTGGCAGCGGTGAAGTTCATGCCGGTGCTCGCCGGTGCCGGCTTCGAATGGAACGCCGACTGGACCTCGGGCACCTGGATGATCGCCATCGGCGCCATCCTGATCGGCTCGGTGTTCGGCATGATCTCGGCATTCCTGGCCGAGTTCCAGTCACAGCTGTTCCACCAGCGCGGCAACACCCACATCGATCCGCCGGCGGCCGCCATCTGGATCTCCACGCTGCTGGTGCTGGTCCTGTCCGGTAACTGACCCTTCTCGAAAGGTGCTGTCCATGTCGTCCGACGTGCTTCGCGGTCCCGAGGAGTTCTACGACGCCTATGTCTTCGACATGGACGGCACCATCTACCTGGGCGACCATCTCCTGCCCGGCGCCGCTCGGCTGATCAACGAGCTGCGCCGGCGGGAGATCCCCATCCGCTACCTCTCCAACAACCCCACCAAGGATCCGGAGATGTACGCCCGCAAGCTCACCCGGCTCGGGCTGCCCACCCCGGTCGAAGACATCTCCAACACCATCGTCACCACCACCAAGTGGCTGAAGGCGCACCACCCCGACGCCGTCCTGTTCCCGATCAGCGAGGAGCCGCTGAAGCGCGCCCTGGTCAAGGCCGGATTCACCCTCAGCGAGGATCCCGAAGAGATCGACATCGTGATCGCCAGCTACGACCGGACCTTCGAGTACCGCAAGCTGCAGATCGCCTTCGACGCCATCTGGTTCTACAAGCGGGCCTTCCTGATCGAGACCAACCCCGACCGGTTCTGCCCGTTCCCCGGCGGCCGCGGCGAGCCCGACTGCGCCTCGATCACCGCCGCCATCGAGGCCTGCACCCGGACCACCTGCGTGAAGTCCCTGGGCAAGCCCGACCCGATCATGCTGCAGGTCACCATGGACGGCCTGGACGCCAAGGTCGAGCATTCCATGATGGTCGGCGACCGCCTGCAGACCGACATCCAGATGGCACTGGACACCGGCATGGTGTCCGGCCTGGTGCTCACCGGCGAGGCGACGGCCGACGACGTCCGCGCGCTCTCGCCGGAGCACCAGCCCTCCTATGTCATGGACCGCGTCGACCGGCTGATCCCGGCGACGGTCTGGGACGAGCTGGGCTGGACCGACGACAACTGGGAGTGAACCATGTCCGACCTGATCGAACGTGCCCTGCTGACCGCGACCGACACCAGGACCGTGATCGCCGGCCCGGACGCGATCGCCGCGGTCGCCGAGTCGTTCCGGGCCACCTTCGGTGACCGCCCGGCCCTGGTGGTGGGCGACGAACGGACGATGTCGGTGGCCGGCGACGCCGTGATGGAGGCGCTGGCCTCGGGCGGCGTCCGGGTGGTCGATCCCTACGTCTTCCCGGGCGAGCCGGAGCTGTACGCCAAGTACGAGAACTGCGAACTGCTGCGCGACGCGCTGCGCGACGTCGACGCGGTACCGGTCGCGGTCGGCGCCGGCACCCTCAACGACGTGGTCAAGCGAGCGGCGGGCGAGCTGGAGCGGCCCTACCTGGTGGTCGCCACCGCCGCCTCGATGGACGGCTACACCGCCTTCGGTTCGTCCATCGCCGTCGGTGGCTACAAGCAGACCCTGGACTGCCCGGCACCGGCCGGCTGCGTCGCCGACTGGACGGTGCTGGCCGCCGCGCCGGCGGTGATGACGGCGTCCGGCTACGGCGACCTGCTCGGCAAGGTGCCCGCCGGCGCGGACTGGATGATCGCGGACGCCGTCGGCGTCGAACCGCTCGACGACAACGTGTGGCAGCTGGTGCAGGGACCGCTGCGGGCGTCGCTGAGCAGGCCGGAGGCGGTGGCCGCGGGGGAGCTCGCGGCCATCGGCGAGCTGGCCGAGGGGCTGGTCATGTCCGGCCTGGCCATGCAGGCGCACGCGTCGTCACGTCCGGCGTCCGGCGCCGAGCACCAGTTCGCCCACCTGTGGGAGATGGAGGGCCACGGCACCGACGTCACGCCGCGCCGGCTGTCCCACGGCTTCAAGGTGGCCGTCGGCAGCGTCGCGATGGCCGCGCTGTACGAGCGCCTGCTGCTGCGCGACCTCGCCCGGCTGGACGTGGACGCCGCGGTCGCCGCCTACCCCGACGCCGCCGCGCTGGAGGCCCGCGTGCGGGCCGTCCATCAGCCCCACCTGGTCGACGAGATCGTCGCCCAGTCGCTGGCCAAGCACCTCACGCCGGAGCAGCTGCGGCAGCGGCTGGAGCTGGTCGCCGCGCTCTGGGGCGAGCTGAGGCCCCGGCTGCAGGCCCAGCTGATCCCGGCCGCCGACCTGCAGCGGATGCTGCGGGCCGCCGGGACGCCCGCCCACCCCTACGACATCGGGCTCGGCTGGCAGCAGTTCCGCGACACCTACCGCCGGGCCCAGATGATCCGGAAGCGGTACACGGCGCTCGACCTGCTGCTCGAGGCCGATCTGCTCGACGAGCTGGTCGACGAGCTCTTCGCCCCCGGCGGCTTCTGGGCCGCCCAACGCGGCTAGCCGGATCAGACGACGGCGATTCCGCTGCGGTAGGCCAGGATGACCAGCTGCGCCCGGTCGCGACACCCCGTCCTGGCGAGCAGGCGGCTGACGTAGCTCTTCACCGTGGCCGGGCTCAGGTGCCGCTGCTCGGCGATCTCGTCGTTGCTCAACCCCTGCGCCACCAGGCGCAGCAGCGCGGCGTCGCTGTCCCCGAGCTCGGGGATGTCGGCCGGCGCCTCCCGGGTGTAACGCGCGATCAGCCGGGTGACCAGCTCCGGAGACAGCATCCCCTCGCCCTCGTGCACCACCTGGACGGCGTGCACGATCTCGCCCACCGTGCTGCCCTTGAGCAGGAAGCCGGCCGCGCCGGCCTGCAATGCCTCGGTGAACGTCTCGTCGTCGCTCATCGTGGTCAGGGCGATCATCCGCGGCCGCGGGCCCATACCGGCGATCCGCCGGATCGCCTCGATCCCGCCCATCTTCGGCATCAGCAGATCGATCAGCAGCACGTCGGGGTCGAGGGTCTCGACCAGGCGGATCGCGTCGAAGCCGTCACGCCCCTCGCCCACGCACTCCGTCACGGGCACCCGCGCCAGCATCCGGGTGAGTGACGTCAGCATGGCGGGTTGATCGTCGACGACTACGACTCTGATCGGTACTGCCATGTCCCCATCCCGCTGACTGTCTGCTTCGTGGTCGGGGTCATAGACTATCGGGGTCGTCGGTGATCGTCGCCTGCGATGCCCGGGGGTGTCACTGCCCACCAGTGACACCCCTTCGTGCCGCCCACCGACGCACCATCAGCCGGCAGACGGCCCGCCAGGCGGACGCGCCGTCGGTGCCGCCGACGGGCACCAGGTTGAGCGCGTGCACGGCCGCGAAGCCGCAGCAGATCCACGCCGGCGCCCCCGCCGCGAGCCAGAGCAGGGATGCGGCCCCGCCCACCAGGGGGCCGGCCACCGCCACCGTCAGGGCATGACCCGGCTCCAGGCCGGGAGCCCGGACCGCGACCGTCGTCCCCGACGACACGACCGTGGCGGCACCGGCCCCGGCCAGGCGGCGGGCCGCGACCAGATGTGCCGTCTCGTGCGCCCACAGCCCGGTCGTCCCGATCAGCAGGCCCCAGCCGGCGGCGGTCAGGGCGGTCGCCGGATCCCCGGCCAGCAGGCCGGCCGGGACGGCGACACCGAACAGCAGTCCCGCCATCGTGGCGACGGCGCGCAACGAGGCCGAGACCACCTCGCGCAGGCTGGTCATGCGCGGCTCGCAGCCCGCGCCAGCAGCAGATACGCGGCCAGGGCGGCCAGGACGATCCCGGCCTGCAGCGCGATCGCCACCGGCAGCACGGTGATCCCGGCGAGCGCGCTCTGGACGCCGAGGGTCAACGCGATCAGCAGCACCAGGGTCGCGGCCTCGCTCACCGAGCCGTTGATCGACTGCTCGGCCGATACCGGCAGCACGACGCCGATCGCCATGGCCACCAGCACCTCCGCCCCCAGCAGTGGCAGCGTCCAGGCGAGTTCGAGCAGGGTCCACTGCCCCAGCCACACCAGCGCGGCGCCGTAGAGCCCGATGATCACCAGCCAGACCGAGAGCACACCCAGCAGCTTGGGCACCACCCAGGCGGTGGGACGGCCGGTGACGCGGAAGATCCACAACACCCGCCGCGTCGGCCCGAAGGCGCCCACCCCGATGGCGCTCAGGATCGGCAGGATCAGGTAGGCCGCGCCGAGTTGGTCGCCGCCGTTGGTGGCCATCATCAGCAGGCCCAGCAGCGCGACACCGTTGAGGAAGACCAGCATCACCAGGTTGGGCCCGAACCGCAGCCATTGCCGCCGCTCCAGCGCCGTCATGCTGGCGGCGGCCCGCACCGCTCGAACCGAGTGGCGCTGCCCGCTACGAGCCATGCCCTCGACCTCCCAGGTGCCGCTCAGCCGCCAGAACGCCCAGGCCAGCACGGCGATGCCGGCCGCCGCCGACCAGCCGGCGGGCCGGTCCAGAGCCCACAGGAGCGCATCGGACATGGCCACGGCCGGTCCGTGCGCGATGTTGCCGTTGATCGGCATGGCGGCCAGGAAGACCCAGGCGAAGCCGGAGAGGACGACCAGGGCGGCCAACGCCCTGCCGATCACCGCCGCCAGGGGAAGCAGGGCGAGGACGGACTCCAGCGACCGGGTGAGCAGCATGGTCAGCACGGTGACCAGCACGACCCCCCCGACCAGCACCGCCCCGGCGCGCAGCCGTTGCTCCAGGGTGCCGGTGACGAGCGGCTGCACCAGGATCGGACCGGTCAGCAGCAACGCGAGCGTCGCACCGACCAGCAGCTCCTGGGCGCGCGCCGCACGCCGGAGCACACCGCGCTCGATCGGCAACGGCGACAGGTGCGTCACCAGAATGTTGCGATCAGGGGTGTAGAGGCACGCCACCAGGGCACCCAGGGCCGACAGGCAGCTCACCGCTCCCACGACCACGGCGGGAGCGTCGCGAACGAGATCCAGCCCCGCGACGGTGTCGAGCATGGCCATCGAGCTCCAGCCGATCGCGGCCAGCCCGATCGCGGCCAGCCCGACGAGCAGCAGGACGGCGCGCCACCGACCGCCCAGACCCCGGGCCAACTGGTTGAACCAGCCCCGCCAGGCGACGCCCAGCAGCACCGACGTGGCCGATCGGGCCCCGCGATGCCCGTCCACCCCGGATGTGCCGCTCATCGTGCGCCTCGGCTTCGCACCGCGGGTCAGGAGTGCGAGGGGACGGAGCGCAGCCGGCGGATCCCGGTCAGCAGCAGGGCGACGGCCACGGTGAGGGCGACCAGCCCGAGCGGCTCGACCGAGAGGTTCAGCGAAGGAGCGCCACCGCCGCGCGGCGGTGCTTCCAGCAGCCAGGGGATCTGCACCCCCGCCCCGGTGGCGAAGCAGACCACCGCGACGGTGATCGCGGCGGCGACCACGACGGCCGCGGCGATTCCCAGATTCTTGACGAACATCATGATGTGCCTCCAAGCACGAGTGGATGGTTGATGTCGAGGGTCAGCGCGAGACGGCGCAGCTTGGCGCTCAGTCCGCTGCGAATCCCGGTGAGAGTGAGGAAGACCTCCTCCAGCGAGGCCGCGTCGTGCTCGCGCTTCAGGTCGGCGGGGGCGCCTCTGGCCACCACGCCGCCTTGGTTCACGATGACCACCGAGTCGCAGGTGGTCTCGGCCGCAGCAAGGTCATGGGTCGCGATCAGCACGCCGCAATCGGAACCCGCGAAGCTGCTGATCACGGTGTTGGTCAGGATCGCCGCCTCCGGATCCAGCCCCCGCAGGGGTTCGTCCAGGACGAGCAGCGTCGGTCGGTGCGCAAGGGCCAGCACCAGCTGGAGCTTGCGCTTCATGCCGTGCGAGTAGTCCCCGACGTAGCGGTCGAGGTGGTCCATCAGATCGAACACCTCGAGCACTTCGTAACCGGTGTCCAGTTGCAGGCTCGGACGCAGATGGGCATGCAGCATCAGCAGCTCACGGCCACTGAGCGACTCCGGCAACGGGAGGTCGTCGGGCAGGAACCCGAGCCGGTCCTTCGCGCTCGGCCGGTGATGCGGAATGCCCGCGATCAGGGCCTCGCCGCTGGTCGGGCTGTGGTAGTCGGTGATGCAGTGAAGCGTGGTGGATTTCCCGCAACCGTTCGGACCGAGCAGCCCGACGATCTCGCCGGGGCCCACGTCGAAGCTGGCGTCGACGATGCCGCGCCGCGTGCCGTACAGCTTGGTGAGGCCACGGACCTCGAGCGGGATATCCACCACGCCTCCTTCAGCGATCAGTTCCGACGATCAGTAGCAGCCGATCTTGATGCCGATCTTGATGCCGAGCGGACCCTTGACGGCCTGGATGTGGCCGCTGAAACCCCGGTAACCCGCGTTGCGGCAGTAGATCCAGGCGACCGCCGCGGCGATGACGAGGATGCCGATCAGGACCAGCCAGACCCAGCGGTACTCGCTGCGGGTGGCCAGTTCCGCCTGCCGGCGGACGAAGTCCTCGACCGCCAACCGCGTCCTGACATAGGTCTCCAACATGGTGACTCCCTTCCGCGCCGGGCGATCGTCGCCTCGACGCCGTTTCGGCCATTGCCCACCAACGGCCACGGCCAGTCCAGACCGACGGCAGGTGTCCGGGCAAGCGGTGGCGGGAAGGATGCAACTTCGGGAGATCGAGGGAGTTCCCGGAAGTTGCGAACGGTCGCCCGGGCCAGCCGGGCGACCGCCGCGGTCCATACCGTGATCGGCACGTCCATCCGCTTCGGGAGCAAAGGATCCCCACATGCGTACCTTCGTCATCGCCACGACCGTCGGTCTGGTCCTCGCCACCGGGCTCACCACGGGAACCGCGCCCGATCGGGCCCAGACCTCGGTGGCCGTCGTCGACTCAACGCAGGCGATCCCCTGGCTGTGCCGGATGTTCGGACTGTGTTGCGAACGTTGATCCGGTTATTGGCCCGCGGGCTGACAGTATGACTGTGTGGCAGTACCCCCCAAGCCCGCGCCACGATCGGTCGACCGGCTGACGAATCTGCTCGGCCACCTTCCGATCGAGGCGATCCTGGCCGGGCTACTGCTGTGCGCCGCCCTGGTGACCAGCCCCGACGACTCGGGTTGGGCGAAGGCGTTCGACGTGGCCGCCTGCGTGGCGGGCGGTCTCGCCCGCACCCGGCCGTTGGTCGCGGCCGGGCTGGCGACTCTCGCCCTGTGCCTGTTGCTCGGCACCGGGGACGTCCCGGGCCTCGGTCTGCTGGGCGTGCATCTGGTCGTCCTGTCCTGGGCCGCTCAGGGACGCAGGGGGACGGTGGCGCTGGCGATCGGACTGCTCGCTCTCAGCCTGCCCCCGGCGGCACTCTGGCCCGCCGACGGTCGCCACACCGTGGCGAGTGTCACCTTCTTCAGCGTCCTGATGGCCGGCACGGTGCTGCTCGGCATGACCTGGCGCGCATTGGAGCACCGCCTGGTGGCCGCCGAAGTCGCACGGGTCGAGGCCGTCCGCGACGTCCGGCGCAGCATCGCTCAGGACCTGCACGACACCGTCGCGCAGACCGACACCCTGGTCGCGATGCGGGCCGACGAGGCGCTGAACGAACCGAACGTGCCTCCGCAGGTCGAGGCCGCACTGCGCGAGATAGCCGAGCTGGCCCGCGGCTCGATCCAGGACATGCGGGCCATGCTGCACGTGCTGAGGGCCGACACCGACCGTCCGGCCTGGCAGGTGACCGACCTCGGCGAGTTCCTCGAGGGGCAATGCGACCGGTTGCGGCGCGGGGGCTTCGAGGTCGAGCTGCAGTACCAGCCCGTGCCGGTCTCGCTGCGTCCGGCCCTGCGCCAGGCGGTGGGCAAGTTCCTGGGTGAGGGCATCAACAACATCGTCAAGCACGCAAACCCCAATGCCCGGTGCCGGATCGCGCTCCTCCACGACGAGCAGCAGGTCCAGGTGACCCTGGTGAACGACGCGCCGGAGGGTCGCTCGGTCGACCAGGGCGGCCTCGGCCTGGTGGGTGCCCGCGAACGGATCGAGGCGCTCGGCGGGCAGGTTGCGATCTCCTGCGGCCATGGCCGATGGAGTCTTCGGGCGGCGCTGCCGATCACCTGACCCGCGGGACTGGCGGAGGGACCGGCCGAAGGGACCGGCCGGCGCCACCGCGGGAATACCCGAGCCGCTGTCGCCGTTCGCACAGGGGTCAGTCGGTTAGGCTGGCGACGTTCTGTCGGTGTGTTGGAGGAAGCCCCATGTCTGAGGTTCGTGACGTCATCATCATCGGCTCCGGTCCGTCGGGCTATACCGCGGCCATCTACGCCGCCCGCGCCGACCTGAAGCCGCTGGTCTTCGAAGGGGCGCTGGAAGCGGGTGGCGCCCTGATGAACACCACCGACGTGGAGAACTTCCCCGGCTTCCCCGAGGGCATCATGGGCCCCGACCTGATGGCGAACCTGCGTGCGCAGGCCGAACGGTTCGGTGCCGAGATCGTCACCGACGACATCGTGGAGGCCGACCTGACCGGTCGAGTCAAGTCCGTGACGGACGCCGAGGGCACCGTGCACCGGGCCAAGGCGATCATCCTCGCGATGGGGTCGGGGTACCGCCGGCTCGGCGTGCCCGGCGAGGACCGGCTGTCCGGACGCGGGGTCAGCTGGTGTGCCACCTGCGACGGCTTCTTCTTCCGCGACAAGGACATCGCCGTGATCGGCGGCGGCGATTCGGCGCTGGAGGAGGCCACCTTCCTGTCCCGGTTCGCCTCCTCGGTGACCGTGGTGCACCGCCGCGACGAGCTGCGGGCGTCCAAGATCATGATCGCCCGCGCCGAGGCCGACCCCAAGATCTCCTTCGCCTGGAACTCGGTGGTCGACTCGCTCAACGGCGAGACCTCGCTGACCTCGCTGACCCTGACCGACACCGTGACCGGCCGGCAGCGCGAGCTTGCCGTGCAGGGCTGCTTCATCGCCATCGGCCACGACCCCCGCTCGCAGCTGGTCCAGGGGCAGGTGGAGACCGACGCGGCCGGCTACGTGCTGGTCGAGCCGGGCTCCACCCAGACCAACCTGCCCGGCGTGTTCGCCGCCGGCGACTTGGTCGACCACACCTACCGGCAGGCGATCACCGCCGCCGGCACCGGCTGCTCCGCCGCCCTCGACGCCGAGCGCTACCTGGCGGACTTGGCCGACCTGACCGAGCTCACCGAGGTCGGCGCCAGCGCCTGACCCGATCCCGTCCCCCACATCTACGAGAGGAACGCCGTGGCCAACGTCACCGCCGTCACCGACGACACCTTCGAGTCCCTGGTCATCCGCGCCGACAAGCCGGTCCTGGTCGACTACTGGGCCGACTGGTGCGCCCCCTGCCGGCAGATCGCGCCGATCATCGAAGAGCTGGCCGGCGAGTTCGGCGACCGGATGGACTTCTACGCCCTGGACACCAACGTCAACCCCCGCGTCCCCACCGAGCAGGGGGTGCTGGGCCTGCCGACCATCCAGATCTTCTCGGGCGGCCAGGTGGTCAAGTCGTTCACCGGCGGCAAGACCAAGGCGGCGCTGATCCGCGCCCTCGAAGAGTTCATCTGATCCTGCGGCTACCGGTTGCGCCGGGCCGGTTCCGGCGGCGCGACCGGGCGCACGGCCTGCACCAGGCGTCCGAGACGGTCGAGCACCGATCGCTTCGGCGGCCGGACGGTGGTGGCCAGGTCCATCCGCCACAGCACCGGGCGGGGCATCGGCGCGAAGCCGGTGCCGGCCAGGAATCCGGCCGGCAGGGCGGCGCAGCCGCGCAGCGGGTCGGAGCTGGCCAGGACGGCCGCGACCCGGGAGCGCACCAGTCCCCCGGCGAGTGTGCGCAGCATGGCCCGGCCGGTGCCTCGCCCGGTGTGCGCCTCGTCGACCCAGCCGGCACCGATCAGCGCCACAGTGGCCTGTGGATCGCCGACCGCGGCCGCGGAGACCAGCAACAGCCCCACCGGGACGCCGTCGGCGAGGGCCACGGCGCCGCACAACCCCCAGGCGGCCTGGGCGGCGACCATGCCGGCCTCGTCCAGCGGCATCGGACGCCCGCAGTAGGGGCAGGCCAGCCCACGCACCGTCGCCGGCGACACCAGCTCGACGCTGACCACGGCTGCCTCCTGCCACCCGGCCGGGCGCGGCCGGGTCAGGTTCATCTTAGGCATCTGGATAAGCTGGGGCGGTGAGCCTGCCGGAGCCCGTCCAACGTCGTGACACGGTGCTCGATCCGTGGATCGACACCTACGCCGAACGCACCCACGGGCTCACCGTGTCCGCCGTCCGGGCCTTGTTCGCAGTGGCCAACCGGCCCGAGGTGGTGTCACTGGCGGGCGGCATGCCGAACATCGCCGACCTGCCCCGCGAGGCGATCGGCGAGGCGATGGCGACGCTGATCCGCGAGCGCGGAACCCAGGCCATGCAGTACGGCTCGGGCCAGGGCGAGCCGTTCATGCGCGAACAGATCACCGAGGTGATGGCCGAGGAGGGCATCGCCGCGCACCCCGACGACGTCGTGGTCAGCTGCGGTTCCCAGCAGGCGCTCGACCTGGTCACCCGGGTGTTCTGCGATCCGGGCGACGTGATCCTGGCCGAGGCGCCGTCCTATGTGGGCGCGATCGGCACCTTCCGCGCCTACCAGGTGCAGATCGTCCATGTCGCGATGGATTCCGAGGGCATCGTCCCGCAGGCGCTGCGGGAGGCGGTCGCCGCCTGCCGCGCCGCCGGCAAGAGGGTGAAGTTCCTCTACACCATCCCCAACTTCCAGAACCCGACCGGCGTCACCCAGTCCGAGCAGCGGCGCCGCGAGCTGATCGCGGTCGCCCACGAGACCGACATCCTGATCGTCGAGGACAACCCGTACGGACTGCTGGCCATCGAGGGCGAGCCGATGCCGGCGCTGCGGTCGATGGAGGACGAGCGGGTGATCTACCTGGGCTCGTTCTCGAAGACCTTCGCCCCCGGCTTCCGGGTCGGCTGGGCGCTGGCGCCGCACGCCGTCCGCGAGAAGCTGACGCTGGCGCAGGAGTCGGCCACCCTGGCTCCCCCGGTGTTCAGCCAGTTCGCGATCTCCACCTACCTGCACCAGTTCGACTGGCGGGCGCAGATCCAGGTGTACCGCGACATGTACCAGGCGCGCCGCGACGCCATGCTGCAGGGCCTGATCGAGAACATGCCGGCCGGCACGACCTGGACGCACCCGACCGGCGGCTTCTTCGTCTGGGTGACCCTGCCCGAGGGCCTGGACTCCCAGGCCATGCTGCCGCGGGCGGTCTCCGCCCGGGTCGCCTACGTGCCGGGCACCGCCTTCTTCGCCGACGGCATGGGCAGCCGGAACATGCGGCTGTCGTTCTGCTTCCCGACCCCGGAGCGGATCATCGAGGGCACCCGGCGGCTCGGCGAGGTGCTGCGCGACGAGATCGACACGCTGCACACCTTCGGCATCGGCACCGCCGAGCACCTGTACCGCAATGTCACCGCCGGTCCCGCACCGGACATCACCTGAGGATCAGCAATGAGCGAACTGGGCACCATCGTCGTCCTCGCCGGGGGACTCTCCCACGAACGCGACGTGTCGCTGCGCTCCGGACGGCGGGTCGCGCAGGCGCTGCGGGACCGCGGGCACACCGTCGTCGAGGCCGACGTCAACGCCGGCCTGGCCGGACTGCTCGCCGCCACCCCGGACGCCGTCGTCTTCCCAGTGCTGCACGGCGGGGACGGTGAGGACGGGTCGCTGCGCGAGGTGCTGGACCTGTTCGGCGTCCCCTATGTCGGGTCGACCGGCCCGGCGTCCCAGCGGGCCTTCGACAAGTCGATCTGCACTCCCCTGCTGGACGTCCCCAAGCCGGTCCAGGTGGCGCTGCCGAACTCGGTCTTCCGTGAGCTGGGCGCCCGCGCCCTGGTCGAGGCGATCGTGCAGCGTCTCGGGCTGCCGCTGATGGTGAAGCCGAACCGCAGCGGCTCGGCGCTCGGTTGCACCAAGGTGACCGCCGCCGAGGCGCTGCCCGGCGCGATGGTCGCCGCCTACGCCTACGGCGAGATGGCGGTCGTCGAGGAGTTCATCGAGGGCACCGAGGTCGCCGTCACCGTGGTGGACACCGGCGACGGGCCGCGCGCGCTGCCCGCGGTGGAGATCCGTCCGCGCTCGGGGGTGTACGACTACACGGCCCGGTACACCGCTGGCGAGACCCGGTTCATCTGCCCCGCCGAGCTGGACGACGACGCGGCCGCGGCCTGCGCGTCCGTGGCCCTGCGGGTGCATGAGCAGCTCGGCCTGCGGGATCTCTCCCGCACCGACATCATCGTCGGGGCCAACGGACCGGTGTTCATCGAGACCAACGTGTCGCCGGGCATGACCGAGACGTCCCTGGTGCCGTTGGCCGTCGAGGCGGCCGGGCTGTACTTCGGCGAACTGTGCGCGTCCCTGGTCCGGCAGGCGGCGGAGCGGGGCGCGTCGAGCGTCCGGGACTGAATCGTGCCGCTGCGGGCGAGACAGGCGCTGGTGATCCTCGCCGGTGTCGTGCTGGCCGCTGTGATGGCTGGGCTGGGGCTGTGGCAGTTGCAGGTGTTCACCGATCAGGGCAACGCCTCGGCGCAGGCGCGCGCGCAGCAGTCGGCGGTGCCGCTGCTCGACCACGTCGGTGCCGACGGCACGGTGGGCGACGTCTACGGCAAGCCGGTGATCGCGCAGGGGCAGTACCTGCCCGGCCAGCAGGAACGGGTGCTCGGCGAGGACGGCGTGGTCCGGGTGCTGGCCGCCCTCCGATTGGCGGACGGCCGGGTCCTGCCGGTGGTGCGCGGAACCATCGCCGCCGGCACCGAGCCGCCGCCGGCACCGTCCGGACAACGCGAGCAGGTGGGCATCTTCCTGCCCTCCGAGCCGGGCACCGATCATGCTCTGACCAGCGGTTACAGTCTCGGCTCGGTGCGCCTGGCGCAACTGGCTCAGCTCTGGCCGGAGCCCCTGATGCCCGGCTTCATCACCCTGGACGCCGCGGAGTCCGCCGCCCAGGGACTCTCCCCCGCGACCGTGCAGCTGCCGTCCGGCGAGGGCTCGTGGCGCAACAGCGGCTACGCCCTGCAATGGTGGGTGTTCGCCGCGTTCGGGCTCGGCATGGCCCTGAAGATCGCCCAGAGCATGGGCAGGCGTGAACGGTCGCGCAACGTCACCATGGGGGGCGGGTAACCTCGGCCCCGTGATGACTGCCGACGACGTCCCCGCTGTTCGTTCCGCGCTGCTGCGCTACCGGATCATGGCCTGGGTGGTCGGCGTCCTGCTGGTCGTACTGGTGTGCGTCGGCGTCCCGCTGAAGTACCTGGCGCACAACGACACGGTGGTGACCTGGACCGGCGTCCCCCACGGCTGGCTCTACCTGATCCTGATCATCACCGCCTACGACCTCGGCCGGCGGGTCAACTGGCCCTGGCTACGGCTGATCCTGATCGCGCTGGCCGGAACAGTGCCCTTCCTGTCGTTCGTCGCCGAGCGTTCGGCGACCAAGGACGTCCAGGCCCGGATCACCCAGGCCGAATCGGCCGGCGAGTCCGAAGCGGCCGCTGCCGAGGTCTGACCCGCCCACGTCGTCCGGGCTCGACCCCTGCGTCATCCCGGGCTCGATCCGGGACCTCCGCGGGCGAGGTGGACCATGAGATCCCGGCATTCGCCGGGATGACGGGGAGCCGCTCGACCCTCCGTCGTGGCGGGCTCGACCCTCCGTCATCCC
>CALMIQ010000029.1 GCA_937863965.1 uncultured Micropruina sp. | reverse complement strand
TCACCCCGGCGATGCGGCGTGCCGACGCCCTGATGGACATCGCCCGACACATCGCACACTGCCAGGTTGCTCCGAGGCATGGGGGTGATCGGCCGCATGTGCTGGTGATCATCGACTATCAGGACCTGATCGACCGCTGCCGGCAGGCCGGCCTGGTCGACGGCACCAGCCTCACCCCGGGGCAGCTGCGTCGGTGGGCGTGTGACGCCGGCATCATTCCGGTCGTCCTCGGCGCCGACTCGGCACCGTTGGATGTGGGCCGCCAGCAGCGGTTGGTCACCCCCGATATCCGTCACGCGCTCCACGCCCGCGACCGGGGATGTGTCTTTCCCGGCTGTAACCGGGTGGCGGCCGATTGTGACGCCCACCACATCCAACCCTGGCAACACGGCGGCACCACCAGCCTGGCGAATCTGGTGTTGTTGTGTCCGCATCACCACAATCTGTGCGAACCCGGCGACCGGCCGGAGGATCGCCGCTGGCAGGTCCGCATCGGCCCCGACGGCATCCCCGAAATCATCCCACCCCGATTCGTCGACCGACACCGACAACCACGACGACACCAACGATTCAAAACACCCCACGGCTGACCTGGCTTTCACACCCACCTAAACCGAGGGTTGAGCGAAAGTGGAGCGGGTGGTGTCGCCACCCGACCAGAAGTGGGGGCGGTGGTGACGTCACGCGACCAGACTGCCCGCGCGACCGGCTCCTACCGGTTCAGGGCGACCAACTCGCCGATCGGGATGCTGGCGGACGCCTCGTTGTAGGCGGGCAGGACGCCTGAGAAGCCCGCGACCGACCAGGTGACGTCCCAGTCGGCGACAGCGCGCACCTGGTACGTGCCCTTCGGCAGCGACGGCTTGGTGTAGACGTGACCGCAGTTCGGCGACGCGTCGCCCGGCTTCACCGACGCTGAGTACTTGGTCATGGCCGTGCAGGTGAGCGTCGTGCCGTCACCCATGTGGAACGTGGTGGAACGCCAACGGGCCGACATCCTGAAGGTGAATCCGTTCGACGATGCCGAGGTCGACACCGTCGTCGGACCCTCGGTCCAGAGCCACACCGGGAACCCGACCGCGAGCATCTTCCACTCGTTGTTGTTCGGATCAGGACCGAAGATCGGCTTGGGTGCCGGGAAACGCAGGCTCGTGACCAGGTTCACCGCCATCGCGCGAGCAACCGGGCCGCTGAGCATCGAGACGCCGCTGGGGCCGTCGAGGTCGAAGCACGACAGGTCCTTGGTCTGCGCCCAGCACCGCAGCACGATAGTACGGCGATCGTCCGCGGGGATCTTCTTCTTACTATTGCCAGTACCCCGCCAAGCGCTCCCCGAGTTCTCGCCATCGATACGGTTGGTGATCATGTCCACCATCCCCTTAGCACGGCCCTTGCTGGTCGTGACCTTGACCTTGGGCTTTGAGTCCTTGTCTGGAGGCACTTCCTCTCCGTGGGCACGAACTGGACTAGCGCCGAGGGTCAGCGCGACTACGGCAACCAGGGAGAACAGTCCCCGGGCAACTGCACTTAACATGCTGCAACGACCTCAGACTCGATTGACCACAGCCTTAGCGCCCCATTCACCCGCTTGGCCGTGATGTACTCCTTCGCCACTGTTCCATTCCCAATGACCTTGGTTCCCGATTGGAACTGAAGAGATCTTCCATCTACACAGGTCTGGATTGCTGGTATGCCTGGCCTGGACGACTCGTGATCGGGTTGAATCTGAACGATCTTCAACTCGCCAGCGGCGGCGCGCACTCCCTTGGCCTTAGCCCTTCGGAAGATCCCGAGAGCACTCGCCTGAAACTCTCCTGCAGTCGTAGCCAGCATCTCCGGCGTCGCCTTGTTCGTCCCACCGGCCCGATACAACCTGGTGCTCTCCTTGGTCCACCGCCGATAGAGCGCGATCGCTTCCTCGGTTAGCCGGTTCTGTTCCTCGACCTTCTGATACTCCTCCGCGGAGCACGGCACCGGCGTCCCGCCCATGGGCGAACAGATCGGGGTGGCGCTCGGCGTCGCGGTTTCGCTCGAGGACGCCGACGGCGACTGGGATGTGGGGCCTGCCGACGGTGCCACGGTCTGCGTGCAACCGGTCAACAACAGCAACAAGGCCAACAGGTACTTCATCGGGACTCCCGGGGTCGATTGCCCGAGTCTGACACGATCTGCAACCTCGTGGGGAGTTATCCACAGGCCGAGTACGAATCCACCGGACCGACTCCTCGAAGGTGACCTGGGTTTCGGTCCGGGGTTAGAGATCCCGGCGTTCGCCGGGATGACGAGTGCGGTCTGCGCGTTCACCGGATCCACAGACACCAACGCCGGCAACGAGTTCTGGAGCCAGACCCGAACGCGATCAACTCTGAGACCGCGACGGGCTCGACCGGCCGTAGCTTCCCAGCAGGACTACGGATTCACCTGCCGCCCACCCCGCAGTGTCCGCATGAACGTGATCCGCTCCCCCTTGCGGCCGGAGATCCGGGCCCAGTCATCGGGGTTGGTGGTGTTCGGCAGGTCCTCATTCTCGGCGATCTCGTCGGCGCAGGCGCTCAGCAGATGTTCCAGCCGGACGCCGTCGGGGCCACCCGCCAGCACCTCCTTGATCGCCGCCTTCTTCGCCCGTCCGACCACGTTGGCCAGCATCGCGCCCGAGACGAAGTCCTTCACGTACAGCACCTCGCGATCACCCGAGGCATAGGTGACCTCCAGGAACCGATTGTCGTCGGTCTCGGCGTACAGCACCTCGACGGTCGCCTCGATCAGCGCCCTGCGGCACTCCTCAGCCGCCTCCCGTGCCTGCTCCGTGACCTCTGCGTCGGGGAGATCCCGGCGTTCGCCGGGATGACGTGGGGCACCCAGGTTCAACGGTGTCTCCACCGTCAGGTACTTCCCCAGGATCTCGCCCGCGGCCACGGCGTCCGGGCGGTCCAGCTTGATCTTCACGTCCAGCCGGCCAGGCCGCAGGATGGCCGGATCGATCAGGTCCTCGCGGTTCGTGGCACCGATGATGATCACGTTCGACAGTCCCTCGACGCCGTCGATCTCGCTGAGCAGCTGCGGCACCACGGTCGACTCCATGTCCGAGCTCACGCCGCTCCCGCGCGTGCGGAACAGCGAGTCCATCTCGTCGAAGAAGACGATCACCGGACGTCCGTCGGCGGCATGCTCGCGGGCGGTGGCGAAGATCACCCGGATCTGTCGCTCGGTCTCCCCCACGTACTTGTTCAGCAGCTCGGGGCCCTTGATGTTCAGGAAGTGGCTACCCACCCCGCCGCCGACCTGCTCGGCCAGCGAGTTCGCCACCGCCTTGGCGATCATCGTCTTGCCGCAGCCGGGTGGCCCGTACAGCAGGACGCCCTTGGGCGCCGGCAACCGGTACCGGGCATACAGGTCGCGGTGCAGGAACGGGAGCTCCACGGCGTCCCGGATCTGTTCGATCTGCCCGCCCAGGCCGCCGATGTCGGTGTAGTCGACGTCCGGCACCTCGTCGAGCAGCAGGTCGTTGACCTCGGTCCGTTCCACCACCGACAAGGCGATTCCCGCCCGCCGGTCGACCGCGACGCTCGCGCCGGCCTGCGCGCCGGCCGCCCCGGACGCCGCCGAAACCAGCTGCTCGTCGTCACCACCGCCGGCGACCAGCAGCCGGCCGTCGGCCAGCACGTCCTTGACGACCACGACGTCCAGTTGAACGGGCGACGGTCCGAGCCCGACCAGCATCATCGCCTCGTTGAGCAGCACGGACGCCCCAACGGCCAGCCCGTCACCCACGTCGGGACCCACCGCGACCCGCAGCACCCGGCCACCGACCGACACGTCGACCAACCCGTCCTCGGCCACGCCCACGACCACTCCGTGCGCCTGCGGCGGGTTCGACAACGCCTCCAGCTGGGCCCGCAGCCCCAGCAGCGATTCGCGCGCCTCGCGCAGGGTGGTGTTCAGCTTCTCGTTCTGCTGAGCGAGCGAGCGCGTGTCCGCCCGGGCATCGGCCAGCCGGCGCTCGGCCAGCTCGGCGGCGCGTCCGCGTGCCTCGGCCAACGCCCGCGCCTCGGCCAGCGGATCCCCGGGCACACTCACTCCGGCGCCTCCTCCACCCCGACCCCGGGCGGCCGCGGGCCGCTGTAGTCCGGGCCGTACGCCCCCGGTGCCGGACGCCGCCGGCGCAGCGGCGCGGTCACCCCGGGCGCCAGCCGGCGGGTGAAGATGAGAAACCCGGTGTGCCCCGTGGTCGCGTGGCCCGGGCGGATCGCCAACCCCTCGGCGTGCCACTGCCGCACCGACAACTCGCTGGCGGCCGGCTCGGTGAACCCGCCGTGCGCCCGCAGGGTGTCCATGGTGCGGCCCAGCTGGGTGGCGGTCGCGACGTAGCAGCACAGCAGGCCTCCGGCCACCAGCACCCCACCGACGGCCTCGATGCACTCCCACGGCGCCAGCATGTCGAGAATCGCGCGATCCACCGGTTCGCCACCGATCGTCTCGACCAGGTCGCCGACCCGCACCTCCCAGGCCGGGTGCGGGGCACCGAAGAAGGCCTCCACGTTCTTCGTGGCGATCTGCGCGAAGTCGGCGCGGCGCTCGTAGGAGTACAGCCGTCCCTCGCTGCCGATCGCCCGCAGCAGGTGCATCGACAACGAACCCGAGCCGACCCCCGCCTCCAGCACCCGGGCGCCGGGGAAGATGTCGGTCTGCACCAGGATCTGAGCGGCGTCCTTGGGGTAGATGACGGCCGCCCCCCGCGGCATGGTGACGGTGAATTCCTCCAGCAGCGGCCGGAACGCCACATAGGCGACGCCACCGGCCGACACCACGACATTGCCGTCCGGTCCGCCGATCAGCGCGTCGTGACTGATCGCGCCCTTGGTGGTGTGGAAGGTGCCGCCGGACGCCAGCAGCACCGAGTGCCGCCGTCCCTTCGGATCGGTCAGGGTGACCCGTTCACCGGCCCGCAACACACCCGTCCGCACCCCATTCAGTACCGCCATCGTGCTCCCCACAACGCCAATTGCCAACCGGGTCCGAGCGCCTCGCCGACCAGGTCGACCCTATTACGCAGGAACAGCACCCCGTCCACCTCGGCGATCGGAACCACCGTGGCGTCCACCGCGGCCTGCTTCTGGATCTCGCTCAGCACCGGCAGTTGCACCTCGGCGCGACTGGACGAACGGATCCGCTCCTCCAGCTCGGCCAGCTTGCCGGCGCTGCCCGGCAGCGGGTTCTTCAGATAGTCCTGCAGCCAGCCCAGCGCGGTGTTCACCAGCGGCGCGCTGTCCCGCAGTTCCAGGTCGGCGCTCTCCGACTCGGTGACCAGTTGCACGGCGATGCCGAGGCGCTGCTCGAGCTGGTCACGCACCCGGTGGGCCAGGTCCTCCATCGCCGGCGAGGTGTTGGTGAAACGCATGGTCAGCGCGATGCCCCTGCTCAGCGTCGGCAGCGTCGGCTCGCCGCCGCGGTCGAAGGCGTCGGTGTGCCCCTCGATCATGCCGGGCAGGATCGAGCTGGCGGTGCGGTCGTCCTGCAGGGCCAGCGACACCGCCCGCCGCAGCGTCGCGTTGGCCCGGTGCTCGCTGCGCGGCAACCAGACCAGCCGCTGCAGCGTCACCCGGGGCAGGCCCCAGCGGAAGAAGCCGGCCTGTTCGCCGTCCTCCTGCGCCTGCCGGATGCGGCCCTCCAACCGGTCGATGGCAGCCGGGCTGAGCGTGCGCCAGACGATCTCTGCCGCGCCGTCGACGAGCGCCTCCTCGGCCTCGGCCGAGGAGGCCCAGCTGATCCGGATCCGGTTCATGTCGGTCCCCAGCGGACCGCGGTACCGCGGGAACTTGGTGATCGTCAGGCCCTGGTTGTCCCATGCCTCCAGCTGGTAGGGCCCGCTGCCCATCGGCATCCGCCCGACGGGGCGGAGCTCGTCCGCCTCGTAGGCCTCCTCGTCCACGATCGAGGACGCCGGAACCGCCAGCCCGAAGCCGAACTGGTTGTCGGGGTACTTCAGCCGGAACCGGACGGTCCACGGGTCGGGGGTCTCGATGCTGCGCAGGGCGCCCAGCAGGGACATCTGCTGGGGCGCCAGCCGCAACGCCCGCATGATGCTGAACTTGACGTCCGAACTCGTCAGCGCATGCCCGCTGGAGAAGGTCAGGTCCTTCGCCAGCGTGCATTCGAAGACCTGCTCGGCGGTGAACAGGCACTCCTTGGCCAGGTCGGGCTTGAGTAGCTGGGTGCTGGGCTGCACCAGCATCAACCTCTGGAAGAGGTCGAGGGCCACCATGGCGTCGGTGTCGTTGCGGACACCGGCCGGGTCGGTGCTGGTCGCCCGCTGGGCGGTGAGAACGGTGAACGGCCGTGCCGGCGCCGTCGTCCTGGTCGAGCCCGTGGGCAGCGGCTGCGGCGTCCGGATGCAGCCGGCCAGCCCGAGCGCCACGCAACACGCGGTCAGCACGGACAGCAGCGGGCGGACGAACGAGGGCACGGACCAAGGGTAGGGCCTCGGGCTGCCTCCCCCGGCGCTCAGCCTCCGACGCGGCGGCGCCACGGCAGGGCCGCTGGCGTACAGTGGCGTAGCCCATCAGGAAGGAAGCGTGTATCAGTGAGCAGCCGCTCCGACACCCTGACCCCGCCGCGGCCGGCCTCCGGCGAACTCCGCCCGGACGCCACCGCGACCCTGCGAGCCGCCCTGGCCACCCGCATGCACTTCCTGGACGGCGCGATGGGCACGGTCATCCAGCGGTTCAGCCTCGATGAGGCCGACTACCGGGGCGTGCGATTCGCCGATTGGCCGAGCGACGTCAAGGGCAACAACGACCTGCTCTCGCTCACCCAGCCGGAGCTGATCGCGTCCATTCACCGCGACTACCTGGACGCCGGCGCCGACTTCATCGAGACGAACACCTTCAACGCCCAGCGGATCTCCCTGGCCGACTACGGCATGGAGGCGCTGTCCTACGAGCTGAACCTGGCCTCCGCCCGGCTGGCGCGGGCCGCCTGCGACGCGGCCACCGCGGCAGATCCGAGCCGTCCCCGCTACGTGATCGGCGCGATCGGCCCGACCAGCAAGACCGCGTCCATCTCCCCCGACGTCAACGATCCCGGCGCGCGCAACGTCAGCTACGCCGAGCTGGTCGAGGCCTACCTGGAGCAGGCCGACGGGCTGGTCGACGGCGGCGCCGACGTGCTGCTGATCGAGACCGTCTTCGACACGCTCAACGCCAAGGCGGCGATCTTCGCCCTGGAGACGCTGTTCGAGCAGCGCGGACGCCGTTGGCCGGTGATCATCTCGGGCACCATCACGGACGCCTCCGGCCGCACCCTGTCCGGTCAGGTGACGGAGGCGTTCTTCAACAGCGTCCGGCACGCCCGTCCGCTGGCGGTCGGGCTGAACTGCGCGCTGGGCGCCGCCGAGATGCGTCCGTACGTGGCGGAGCTGTCCCGGGTCGCTGACTGCTTCGTGTCCTGTTACCCCAACGCGGGCCTGCCGAACGCGTTCGGCGAGTACGACCAGACCCCGGAGGAGATGGCCACCATCGTCGCCGGGTTCGCCGCCGACGGCCTGGTCAACATCCTCGGCGGCTGCTGCGGCACCACCCCCGAACACGTCGCCGCCATCGTCGCCACCAGCTCGGACGCCGCCCCGCGGACCCCGTCCGAACCCGTCGGGGCGATGCGGCTGGCCGGCCTGGAGCCGCTGACCATCACCCCCGAGTCGCTGTTCGTGAACGTCGGCGAGCGCACCAACATCACCGGCTCGGCCCGGTTCCGGCGGCTGATCACCGAGGGTGATTACACCACCGCGCTGGAAGTGGCCCGCCAGCAGGTCGAGAACGGCGCCCAGGTCATCGACATCAACATGGACGAGGGCATGATCGACGGCATCGCCGCGATGGACCGGTTCTGCAAGCTGATCAGCTCCGAGCCCGACATCTCACGGGTGCCGGTGATGGTCGACTCGTCGAAGTGGGAAGTCATCGAGGCCGGCCTGCGCTGCCTGCAGGGCAAGCCGATCGTCAACTCGATCTCCATGAAGGAGGGCGTCGAGCCGTTCATCGAGCATGCCCGGCTGTGCCGCAAGTACGGCGCCGCGATCGTGGTGATGGCCTTCGACAGCGACGGCCAGGCCGACACCCTGCAGCGCCGCAAGGACGTCTGCGCCGAGGCGTACCGCATCCTGGTCGACGAGGTCGGCTTCCCGGCCCACGACATCATCTTCGACCCGAACATCTTCGCGATCGGCACCGGCATCGAGGAGCATGCCAACTACGGCGTCGACTTCATCGAGGCCACCCGCTGGATCAAGCAGAACCTGCCCGGCGCGCTGATCTCGGGCGGCGTGTCGAACGTGTCGTTCTCGTTCCGTGGCAACAACCCGGTGCGCGAGGCGATCCACGCCGTGTTCCTGTACCACGCGATCTCGGCCGGCATGGACATGGGCATCGTCAACGCCGGCGCCCTGGCCGTCTACGACGAGATCCCCGAGCGGCTGCGCGAGCGGATCGAGGACGTGGTGCTGAACCGGCGTCCGGATTCGACCGAGCGGCTGCTGGAGATCGCCGCCGAGTTCAACGTCGCCGGGGCGGCGGTCGAGGAGGCGGTTCAGGAGTGGCGGACGATGCCGCCTCGGGAGCGGATCACCCACGCCCTGGTGAAGGGCATCGACGAGCACATCGTCGCCGACACCGAGGAGTTGCGGGTCGAGCTGGCGGCGTCCGGGGGGCGTCCGCTGGACGTCATCGAGGGTCCGCTGATGGACGGCATGGGCGTGGTCGGCGACCTGTTCGGCGCCGGCCGGATGTTCCTGCCCCAGGTGGTGAAGTCGGCACGGGTGATGAAGAAGGCCGTCGCGCACCTGGTGCCGTTCATCGAGGCCGAGAAGAAGCCCGGGGACGCCGCCTACAGCAAGGGCCGGATCGTGATGGCCACGGTCAAGGGCGACGTCCACGACATCGGCAAGAACATCGTCGGTGTGGTGCTGCAGTGCAACAACTACGAGGTGTTCGACCTCGGGGTGATGGTGCCGGCGCAGAAGATCCTGGCGGCCGCCGAAGAGTTCGGCGCCGACATGATCGGGCTCTCCGGGCTGATCACCCCGTCCCTGGACGAGATGTCGAACTTCGCCGCCGAACTGCAACGGCTCGGGCTGACGCTGCCGCTGCTGATCGGCGGGGCCACCACCTCGCGAGCGCACACCGCGGTCAAGATCGCGCCGCGCTACGAGGGTCCGGTGGTGTGGGTGAAGGACGCCTCCCGCTCGGTCCCGACCGCGGCGGCGCTGCTGTCGGACGAGAAGCGCCCCGACTTCATGGCCGACGTCTTCCGCGACTACGAATCGATCCGGGAACGGCACGCCGCCAAGCGCAACGACCGGCCGCTGATCCCCTATCAGGAGGCCTTGACCGAGCGGACGCCGATCGACTGGAGCGGGTATGTGCCGCCGCGTCCGGCGATGCTGGACGCCGGGCCGGTGCGGGAGTTCATCGAGTACCCGCTGGCCGAGCTGCGGGACTACATCGACTGGCAGCCGTTCTTCAACGCCTGGGAGCTGAAGGGACGTTATCCCGACATCCTGCACAACCCGGCCTCCGGTGAGGCGGCACGCAAGCTGTGGGCCGACGCCCAGACCATGCTCGACACCGTGGTCGCCGAGGGCTGGCTGAAGGCGAACGGCGTGATCGGGTTCTTCCCGGCGTCCGCGGTCGACGACGACCTGGAGGTCTACACCGACGAAACCCGCAGCGAGGTTCGGTTGCGGCTGCATCACCTGCGGCAGCAGGGGCACCACCGCGAGGGTGTCCCGAACCGGTCGCTGGCCGACTACGTGGCGCCCAAGGCGACGGGCCTGAACGACTGGGTGGGTGCGTTCGCGGTGACCGCCGGGCTGGGTTCGGCGGAGCGGGTGAAGGCGTTCAAGGAGGCGATGGACGACTACAGCGCGATCCTGCTGGAGTCGCTGGCCGACCGGCTGGCCGAGGCCTTCGCGGAGCGGCTGCACGAGCGGGTGCGGCGCGAGTTCTGGGGCTACGCCGCCGACGAGGCGCTCGACAACGACGCCCTGATCGCCGAACGCTACCGCGGCATCCGTCCGGCGCCCGGCTACCCGGCCTGCCCCGATCACACCGAGAAGCAGACGCTGTGGGAGCTCCTGGACGTCGAGCGCCGCACCGGCATCGAACTCACCGAGTCGATGGCGATGTGGCCCGGCGCGGCCGTGTCCGGCTGGTACTTCGCGCATCCGGACAGCCGCTACTTCGTGGTCGGACGGCTGGCCCGCGACCAGGTCGAAAGCTATGCCGAACGCAAGGGCTGGACGCTCGCCGAGACCGAGAAATGGCTGTCCCCGAATCTCGGGTACGACCCGGTCGACTGAGGGCCGCCCGGCCGGGGCCGGCCTGAGGTTCCGTCCAGATCGGGCACCGCTACGAGTACCCAATCTGGATGCCCATCGACCACTCGTCTCCTGGTCGCTGCCAGCTCACGGCAGCAGGATCACCTTGCCGTGGGCGTGGCCGGCGCGCAGGTAGTCGTGAGCCGCCCTCGCCTCGGCGAGCGGGTAGGTGCGGTCGATCGTGACCACGAGTTCGCCGCGCCCGGCGAGGCCGGCCAACTCGGCTCGGGCCGCGTTGCGAAGCTCCGTGCCCGGGTCGGCGGCCGGGCCACCACCGATCAGGGTGATGCCGTCGCCGGCACGTCGGAAGGCGGCGACGCTGACCACCCGCTCGGCTGGCAGCAGGGCGAGCGAGACCTCGATCGCCTCGTCGGTGCCGACCAGGTCGAGCGCCGCCGCGTAGCCGCCGGGCGCCGCCGAACGGGCGCGCTCCAGCAGCCCGGCACCATAGCTGATCGGGGTCGCGCCGAGTTCGCGGAGCAGACCCTGGTTGCGTTCGCCCGCCGTGGCGACCACGCCGATGTCCCATAGACGGGCCAGTTGGAGAACCATCTGACCCACCCCGCCGGCACCGCCGTGGACCAGGACGGTATCCCCTGCCTGGGCGCCGGACGCCACCAGCGCGTGCCAGGCCGTCGCCCCGGTCAGCATCAGGCCGGCCGCCTCCTCCCAGCCGAGCGCGTCCGGCTTGCGCGTGAGTGCGGACTCGGACACGACCAGGTCGGTCGTGTAGGCACCCGACGCCCGATACGCGATCACCTCGTCCCCGATGGCCACCGTCGTCACCCCGTCGCCCAGGGCGTCCACCACCCCGGACGCCTCCGAGCCCAACCGCAACGGCAGTCGGGCCGGATCGGCGCTCATGAAGCCGCTGTACACCTTGTGATCGACCGGGTTCACCCCGATCGCCCTGACCTTCACGCGCACCTGTCCGGGTCCGGGCTCGGGCAACACCTCGGTCGTCGTCGTCAACACCTCGGGGCCGCCGTAACCCGCGGCCACCACCGTCGTCGTCATGCCTCGGACAACCCCGGACGGCGACCCGCCATTCCCCGCGCGCCCGGCCCCGTGAGCAAATCCGCTGCCAGCGAAACCACGCCTGACCTCGCCGTTGAGTCCTCCCGTCGGCCGTCCTGGGCCGTGAGTAGCATGGCCGCTATGGCTCAGGTGAAGTCGCTGAAGAACCTGCGGCGGCCGGCTGTGGTGGCCGCCTTCGGGGGCTGGAACGACGCCGGCGACGCCGCCAGCGGGGTGATCGACCATCTGGCCGAGATCACGTCGGCCCGGCTGGCCTTCGCGATGGACCCCGACGAGTACTACGACTTCCAGGTGAACCGTCCGAGCATGGCGACCACCTCGGGCGGCGAGCGGACGCTGCAGTGGCCGACCACCGAGGTGCTGGTGGCGTCCCTGCCGGAACGTGACCTGGTGCTGATCGGCGGCCCGGAGCCGAACTTCCATTGGCGCGGGTACTGCTCGGCACTGATCTCGGCGATCCGCACCGTCGCCCCCGAGATCGTGGTGCTGCTCGGCGCCATGTTGACCGACGCACCGCACTCGCGGCCGGTGCCGGTGCACGGCACGGCGTCCAACGAGGAGCTGGCGGCGTCCCTGGCCCTGGAGGTGTCCAGCTACGAGGGACCGACGGGCATCCTCGGCGTCCTGGCCGCCGACTGCGCGGTCGTCGGGGTTCCGACGGCATCGCTGTGGGCGTCGGTGCCGCATTACGTAGCCGAGCCGCCGAACCCGAAGGCCACCCTGGCCCTGCTCGACCGGCTCGAGGACCTGCTGGACACCCCGCTCGACACCGGCGACCTGCCCGACCTGGCCGCGCAGTGGGAGAGCCAGGTCAACGACCTCGCCGCCGAGGACAGCGACATCTCCGCCTACATCAGCGCGCTCGAGGAGCGCCGGGACGAGAACCAGCCGGAGCCGCAGGGCGACGCGATCGCGGCCGAGATCCAGCGCTACCTGCGGCGGCGCCGCAACCCGCCGGCCTCCGGACGGCGCTGAGGACTGGGGGCCGAGGAGGTGCCTCGGCCCCGTGCAGCTCGCGGAGTACCACCCGAGGACCGGCGAACCGACGCGTCGCGCGAGGCCTTCCGCCGGTCGTGGCCAAGGGGCAGGATGCCGCCATGGGAACGATCGACGACTACCTGGCTGAACTCGACCCCGCCGACCGCGCGGTCGTCGGGCACGTGTACGACGTGGTGCGCGCGGCACTCCCGGACGTCGAGCAGGGCACGAGCTACGGCATGCCGGCGCTGCTCCACCGCGGGAAGGCGCTGATCTCGGTGATGCGCACCAAGAAGCACATCGGCGTCTACCCCTACAGCGGCCGCGTTCCCGCCGTCGTCGCCGAGACGGTCGAGGAACTCGACTACGACAAGGGGACGATCCGCTTCCAGCCCGACCGGCCGCTACCGGACGACACCATCCGCGCGATCGTCGCGGCGCGGGTCGCCGAGATCGACGATCCGACGCTGCGACGCTCAGGCCGCGGGTAGCGCGAAGCCCGTCATGTCGGTGCCGCCCCACAGCGCCGGATAGGTTCCGGCCCGCCCGCCGGTCGCCGGATTCACCCGCCCGACGAAGGAATCGAGCTTCTTGGTGGTCACCGCCAGCAGGTCGTCATGATCCGCGGACGGTGCTCGCACCAGGCCGAGGCCGCGGCCGAGGGTGCCGTCGGACTGCACCGCGCCTCCGAAATCGCTGCCGTCGTAGGCGCGCGCCGGACAGCTGCTGCCCGAGCCGAGCGGCACCACCGTGACCAACCCGGCGTTGCTCTTCTTGCCGATCGCCTCCAGGGGCGTGCCGACGGCGACCGACGCGCCGGCGCCGCAGCGCAGGATCAGCAGATGCTGGCCGAAGTGATCGATCCGTTCGTTCGCGCCGGGCACCCCGGCCGAGTTCTGGTTGAAGGCCGACCCGGGCTTCGGCTTCAGCGAACCCGCCTGGTAACGGAACGTCTGAACCGAGCCGACCTCGGGGTACTTGCCGATGCTCTCCCACGGAGCCGAGGCCACGATCCAGCCGCGGTCGATGGCGACCGCGGAACCGAACTGGTCATAGCGCTCGGCCGAACCCGGCACCCCGGCCGAGTTCTGGGTGACGGTAACGCCCTTGAAGCCCACCGCGCCACGACGTTCCAGAACGGTGACGCTGCCCGCGTCCACGGCCTTGCCCACGTTCTCGTACGGAGTCCCGACGACGAGCGTCGAGCCGCTGACTGCGATGTTCTGGCCGAAGCCATCACCGGCTTCGCTGGTTCCGGGGACGCCGCTGCTGTTCTCGCTGACGATCGTCCGCTTGCCCGGCACGCCGGCGGCGTAGACGGGCCAGACCACCAGACCACCGGCGCGCTTGCGGCCGGCCACCGTCAGTTCGGGCGCTCCCGCCACGATCAGGGTGGGCTGGCCGACCATCACGGCAACCGTCCAACCGAGCGAATCGCTGTACGTCGCGCCGGACGCCAGGCGGCGGACGTTGTCCGTCCGGAGCCCGTTCGCGCTGCCGTACAGGATGAAGATCGCGCCACCCTTGTTGCTCATGCTGTGGTTCGGGGCGCTGACCACGAGATCGGTGTAACCGTCGCCGTTCAGATCGTGCGCCGCCATCGAGTGGCCGAGGTTGGTCACTTCCGATTTCGAGATGCTGCGCCCGTCGATCCAGACGCTGTGGCCGCTGCCGTACGCCACGTCCACCCGGGTATAGGCACCGGCGGCGACATCGACGAGGCCGTCACCGTCGAAGTCGACCAGGCCCTCCTTGGGGGCGGCCGCCGCGGGCGGTGCCGAGAACGCGGCCGAGGCCACACCGAGAACGAACAACGAACAGATCCAGCGCCGTAGAACGCGCATTACTTCCCCCACTATGACAAAACTCCGCACATTCTACGGCAGGGCCACGCATCCCCCAAAAATGCCTCAGAAGCCGCCCCAGGCGGCGACTCGCGTGCTCCAGTCGCCGTTCACCACCAAGCCGTGGCCGTCCAGCCGGGTCACCGGGCACACCCCGCGGATCGAGGAGGCCAGCCAGACCCCGTCCGCGGTGAACAGCTCTCCGGTCGGGATCAGCTCGTAGCGACTCGGGACGCCCTCGGCGGCGGCGCCGGCGAAGATCTGCCGGACGGTGATCGAATCCAGGATGCCGGTGGCCCCGGGCGGTGTCGTGATCAGGACGCCGTCGCGCAGCACCACGACCGCCGCGGTCGGCGCCTCCAGCG
>CALMIQ010000028.1 GCA_937863965.1 uncultured Micropruina sp. | reverse complement strand
ATCAGCTGGCGATCCTGTGAACCAGAACGAGGCTGAACCGAAAAGGAACCGTCCCTTGAACCGGAAAGGAACCGTCCCCTGAACCGGAAGGGAACCGTCCCTTGAACCGGAAAGGAACCGTCCCCAGAACCAGAAAGGAACCGTCCCCGTTCAGCCGCGCCGATCTCGACATCGCCACACCATGGACAGAAACCTGCACCGATTTCGCTTTACAGCCCGAAATCGAGCACGGCATCCCGAAACCGAACACCGATCTCGACATCGCGGCCCAGCTGGGCCAAGGCCGCGATTTCACGGTCGCGTTCGGTCAGGAGTGTGAGGAGCTACTCGGTGATGCGGACCGTCGCCGGGCCGCGATGAACCGCCAGCCGAGCAGGCCCACCACCAGGAAGATCCCCGCGACGACGACGAAGCTGGGCTGGACGCCGTCGCCGGCGTTGGCGCGGATCCACATCCCGAACGCCAGCGTGCCGACCCAGACGATCGCTCCGTTGAGCAGCTGCTCGGTCGGCCGCTTCATGCCGATCAGGGCGACGGTGGTGCCGACCAGAGCGACGATGAACGGCCAGGCGGTCACCGCGACCCCGAACGGGTCCGCCGCTTCGCCGTGCGAGAGGCGTCCGATCACGGCGAAGATCAGCACCCAGGCGAGGTCGAGTCCCAGCGTCGTCCACCACTTCATGGCTCAACCATAGGGACCGTCGACCCTACGATGAGGGCATGCCCCTGCTTGGCACCGAGACCGAGTACGGGATCCTCGCGCCGAAACGTCCCGATCTGCATCCGACGCTGCTGTCCGCGGCGGTCGTGGACGCGCATGCCGGGCCGGCGACGCTGGCACGCCTCGACCCCGACGACCCGCTGCCGATCGAAGACGCCCACAACCGCTTCCTCGGCAACGGGGCGCGGCTGTACGTCGATCACGCCCACCCCGAGTACTCCACGCCGGAGGTGACCACCGCCCGTGCCGGGCTGCTGGCCGATCTGGCCGGCGACGCGATCGTGGCGCGCGCGGCGGCCTCCGCAAGTGATCGGCTCGGCACGCCGGTGCGCGTGTTCAAGAACAACACCGACGGCAAGGGCGCGTCCTACGGCTACCACGAGAACTACCTGTTCCACCGGGCGACGCCGTGGGAGCGGATCGTCGAGGGCTTCCTGGCGTTCGTGGTGACCCGGCTGGTCTTCACCGGCGCCGGACGGGTCGGCCTGGGCCAGGCCAGCGAGGGCGTCGGGTTCCAGCTGTCCCAGCGGGCCGACTTCTTCGAGGCGATTACCGGGCTGGAGACGACGATCCGGCGTCCGCTGGTGAATACCCGGGACGAGCCGCACGCCGATTCTCGCCGCTGGCGCCGGCTGCATGTCATCGCCGGGGATGCCAATCGTTCCGAGACCGCCACCCTGCTCAAGCTCGGGACGGCGTCCGCGGTGGCGGCGGCGATCGATGCGGGTGTGTTGCGTCCGCCGAGGCTCGCGGACCCGCTGGGTGCGGTGCGCGTGGTGAGCCGTGACCTGATGTGCCGTGAGCCGTTGGAGTTGGTCGATGGACGCCGGCTGACGGCGATCGAGATCCAGCGTGAGTATCACGCTCAGGTGGAGGATGCGGGTCTGGGCGACCCCGAAACGAACGCGCTCTGGGGGCGAACCCTCGACCGGCTGGCCGACGATCCGACGACGTGCTCGGAGCTCGATTGGGTTGCGAAACTAACCCTCATGGAGAACTTCAGAGTTCGCGATGGCTACGGGTGGGACCATCCCCGACTGGCTCAACTCGACCTCGCGTGGGCGGATCTGGACGACCACGCGAGCCCGTACGCGGCGCTGGTGCGGGCGGGACGGATGCCGCGACTCACCGCGGACGCCGACGTCGAACGCGCTATCGCCGAGCCCCCGGACGACACCCGTGCCCACCTGCGCGGACGTCTGGTGACGGAACGGACGTCCGACATCGTGGGCGTCGACTGGTCCTGGGTGCTGCTGCAGACCCGGGCCGGACGCCGCCGGCTGCGCCTGGATGACCCCGTGCGACTCACGGCGGCCGAGGTTGATGCGTCCGGTGGGCTGGACGGTTTGATCGCCCGCCTGGTCCGATGACACATCGGCGAATGGTCTGCCCGGGCCACGGGGACGGTTCTCCTGGTCACGGAGGACGGATCGCGATCCAGCTTTGCCGTGGAGCGGCAGCGGTCGGAGACTCAGCAGCCCGTCGAAGCGGCGTCGAGCCGCAGTTCCGAGCGTTGTGAACGGCCGTTCAGCTCGGATTCGATCTCGATGGTCACGCAGGACTGGGCCGGATCCAGCAGCAAGCCGCCGAGATACACCTGGCCGGCGCCATCGTCGCAGGGGCTGACGTGAAGCTCTCGGGTCCGCCACGGGTCGACGTCGACACCGCTCGGAGAGCTCGTCCATACGCTCAAGGGCACGTACGCCAGATAGTGCGGCGGTTCGATGGTGACCACGATGTCCGCGGGCGTGGAAATCACCATGGGCGCCTTCCAGAAGAGGGTCGTGTCGAACTGGTCGGTTTTCACGCCGACGTCAGCGGCGCGCGGTAACGGATCCGGAGCGGGCCCGTCGGTCCCGCCGAGGGTAACGCCGAGGGCACCTCGTCCGGGGGCGCGGGAGGGTTCTCCTTGGCGGCCATCCTGGCATCCGACGTACTTCGGCGCATCGCCGGGCGCCGGTGTGGTCTCGACCGATTGAGGCCCCGTGCAAGCGAGACAGGCTACGAGTGTGGACGCCATCACCAGCCAGACCGGGCACGCCCGGTGGGTTCCCACGACTTCGTTGTGCGGTCGCGGGCCAACCCCTGACGTGACGGAGCGTCGCAATCTACTCGGCGTGGCCGCGACAGAACGCCACCGGAACATCTGCGCACTTTAGTGCGCCGGGATGGAAAGCACGGGTAACCGTGAATCCCGCGGTCCGCGCGGACGTCTGGTGACGGAACGGACGTCCGACATCGTGGGCGTCGACTGGTCCTGGGTGCTGCTGCAGACCCGGGCCGGACGCCGCCGGCTGCGCCTGGATGATCCCCTTGCCGATGGGGTCGCAGCCGTCGAGTCCGCGGGTGGTCTGGATGCCGTGATCGCCGCTCTGCGCGCTCGCTGAGTCCCACGTGCCGTTCCGGCCATTCCTGGCGGCCGGCCGAGCTGACCTTCGCGCGGCGCGCCTACGTTCCGGCGCCGCGCCCCACCAGCCGCTGCGCTCGGCGCTGCTCGGCCTTGGCCCAGCGCTCCTTCTCGAGCTCGGTGACCGGTTCGAACTGCGGAACCCGCCTCGCCTTGCCGTTCTCGTCCAGGGCGACCATGACGAAGTAGCAGCTCGTGGTGTGCCTGCGCACGCCGGTGAGGATGTCTTCGGCCTCGACCCGGATGCCGACCTCGATGGACGACGTTCCGGTGTAGTTCACCGAGGCCATGAAGGTGACCAGTTCGCCGACGTGAACGGCGC
>CALMIQ010000027.1 GCA_937863965.1 uncultured Micropruina sp. | reverse complement strand
TGCTCGACCAGTGGTTCGCCACCATGGACGCCGCCGACCAGGACTTCACCTTCACCTGCGGCGTCTCGCTGATGGTCTACTGCAACGGCCAGGAGGAACTCGACCGCTGGTGGGAGCAGCTCAGCGCCGTCCCCGAGGCCGAGCAGTGCGGATGGCTCGCCGACAAGTTCGGGCTGTCCTGGCAACTGGTGCCCGACGACCTGGACCAACTCATGACCAAGCCGGGCGCCTTCGAGAAGCTGATGGGCATGCACAAGATCGAGATCGCGGCGTTCGGCTGAGCAACCTGAGGCCCGCCCTATTGGCGTTCCCGCGGTCGCCTTACAGTTCCCGCAGTTCGTCCAGGGTCAGCTGCCCCAGACCGACGCTCTCCAGGGTCCTGGCCTGCTCGGCCACGAAGTCACGCTTCAGGATCGTGGAGGCCAGCGTGATCAGGGCGTCCATCACCGGTGTCTGGACGCCGACGCGCCTGCCCAGGTCACTGAGGAAGACCAGGCCGAAGCCGACGTCCTCCACGAGGTAGCGGTGGTCGAGGGCGGTCTGGGCGACGATGCCGCGGAAACCGGGTGCGGTGACATACCCGTCGACGTAGGTGGGCTCGGTCATGTAGCCCTGCAGCACGCCGATCTCGGGGTCGGGCAGCACCCGGAGGCCGAGCTTGGCGGCGATCGCGAGCCGTTCGGCGTCCACGGCCTGGATCAGCCCTCCGCTGGCCGGCGTCACGCCGTCCTCGTAGAACAGGAAGTCGCCCGGCGACTCGATGCGTGAGGCGTTGAGCAGGGTGGTGGCCGGGTGGATCACCGGATTGCCGTTCTGCAGCGACGTCTGCAGGATGCTGCCGCCGGATTCGACGCCCGGGTACACCTGCTCGAGCGCCGCGCGGAGCTGTTCGGTGCCCGCGCTCGGCAGTGCGGCGACGAAGACTCCGCCCTTCAGCTTGTTGTACATGGTGATCTCGGCCGGGCCGGTCACCCGCACGCCGTACGGCAGCGTGCTGGTTTCGCCGATGATCGGCGATTCCGCCTGTAGCTCCAGGCCGAGCGCGTTCTTGAACACGACGGCGCCCAGGCACGAACTGGGGCAGACCACATAGAGCTGGTCGTGCGACAGGTGCGGCTTGACCGCCCGCGCATACGCCTCGGTGCTGTAGGCGGGTCCCACGGCCAGCACCAGCTCGGCACCCTTGAGCGCCTTCTCGATGTCGATGCCGGCGTAGGCGACCTCACCGAAGCCCCCTTCGCTGCCGACGCACGTGACCCCGCCCCGCTCGGCGATCGGTGCCAGGTTGGAGCCGTACTCCTCCGATGACCACAGCGACACCTCGTGACCGTGGCTCCCCCAGTCCCACGCGGCCGCGACGCCACCGTTGCCTCCGCCGAGTACAGCTACCTTCATCGCTACCGCCTTCGTCTGGGGCTTGTGCATCCTGTCTAGTGCTCGGCGGCACGACCGCACAAGGGCGGGAGCGATGATCGGCCGGAGTCGCTGTTTCGTCCGAGTCAATGCCGACGCCGGACGGCCGGTGGCAAGGGGTGGCGTCATCCCGACGTGGTCCGGGATCTCTGGCCAGGCGAGATCCCGGCATACAGCGGGATGACGCTGGGCCTGAGAGACCGGCATCCGACGAGGTCGGATGCAGTCAGGGCAGGCCGGCCCGGGTGAACTCCTGCTGGAGCCGGGGCCGGCGACGATGCGTCTCACGTAGTTCGGCGACGAGCTCGTCGACGTCCTCGGCCTGTGCCGAGCCGGCGGCCAGCTTGCGCATCCGAGCGAGCCGGCGCGCCGCCGACTTGTAGGCGCGGGCGTCCGCACGTTCGAGATCGCCGCGCGCCAGGTCGGCATGGATCGGAAGCACCGCCAGCGGATCCACCTTCTCGTAGCGCGTGACGACCTCACCCCACAGACCGACCTCATCGAGGTCGAGTTCATGCGCGAGACGCCAGGCCAGGGCGGCATCATCGAGTCCGTGCAGCGCGAACGAGACCGCTTCGCGAGGACTCCGTTCAAGCGTGGCCATGACCTCCTCGCGGTAGTCCGGCCATTCGGCGCCGGAGGCTCGGCGCAACCCGCCCGCATGGGTCGAGGTGGGCCAGCGCCGGAACACCTCCAGGCGGGCCGGGAGTTCCTCGTCGGGGCGATGCTCGGCCAGCAATGCGCACCAGTAGCCGGCCGCCTTGACCGACTGATGGCCGAGGCCGAAGTACGTCGCCTGCCGGGCCCAGTCGATGGCCAGGTCGATCTGGCCGATCTCGGCGAGCGCCTCGGCGGTGTCCTCGAACCAGGCGGCGACCCTGCGGTCCCGAGCGTGGGTGGCGATGATCGCCTCGACGTCCCGATCCGAGACCGCCAGCCGTCGATCGTTCCATCCGAGCACGAAGCGCTGGTGGCGCTCCTCTGCCGCCCGCTCCCACGCCACATGGTCTGCACCGGAGGTACCCCACAGGGCTCGCTCTTCCTCGGGGGTCGGTTCGGGGCCGAGCCCAGCGCGGATCTCGTCCAGCTTCGCCCGGTACGCCGCCAATCCCTGCTCGCCGAGCGCCGGACCGTAGGCGACCGGGTCGATCTCGAAGAAGTCGCAATCGTTGGCGAACTGGAACCGGATCAGCCAATCCACCAGCTTGCGCCACGGCGGGGACGCCGTCCGCGCCAGCTCGGCATGCAGCGCGAGCAGGTCGCGGATCGCGCCGCCGATGATGCCGCTGGAGTCGTCCGCCCGCATGA
The DNA here is from genome assembly GCA_937863965.1 of uncultured Micropruina sp. Taxonomy (GTDB): domain Bacteria; phylum Actinomycetota; class Actinomycetes; order Propionibacteriales; family Propionibacteriaceae; genus Micropruina. The sequence continues at coordinate 1,107 of CALMIQ010000027.1, read as the reverse complement.
TCCCCTTGCAGGCGCTGGCGATCGCCTTCTGGGTCACGGCCAACACCTCGCCCGCCGGCTCCGTCGCGGCGGCCTCACGGAGCAGCCTGGCCGCTTCGTGGACGTCGTAGCCGTAGGAGTTGGCGGCACTCCAACGGTGCAGAGCGGAGCGATTCCGAACCAGCGGCAGGACGGTGTCGGCGAGGGTCACGTCGGCCTTCTTTCGCGGGTGGCGTCCGGGGCACACATGCTAACCGGCGGACGCCGTCCGCCCCGGATCAGGCTCCGGCAGACGTCGTCACCCCATCCCAACTGTCGATGGCCGCGATCGGAAGCGAACCCGCGGAGCGCCGCGATGTCGCAATGATTGAGACATAAGGACATCGGGTGCAGTTTGGTGGGCACCCGTCGGGTGGTCGTGCCGCCTGGCCGATCGTCGACGCTCCCCAGGGCCGCACCCGCCCGGACGACTTGTCCACAGCGCCTGCAGGCCCAGCTCCACATCTGCACGACGATCTGGACGCCTCCCTGGTCGGTTCCGAAGACACGCTGATGGGCTCGCCGAACGATTCGACCGTCCAGTACCGGGTGGCTACTTATTGAACTGGAACTCGCCGCCCAGTTCCTTCTCGACATAGCCGGGAACTTGGTCGATAATTCGCTGCTTCTGGGCTGACGTGAGTTCGGGCAGGATAGGCTTGTCATTAGAATCCAGCGAGTTGTACACGTGACCGGACTTGATGCCGTCAATCAGCAAGTCGTAAAACTGTTGCACCTTTTCAGGTGTATCGATCGGCACCATCTTGTTCAGTTTCAGCCCATCTTCGGCGAGGCGCTTCTTATCGACGCCCTTGGCCGAGTACTGAGGCATCAGGATGCGAACCACCACACCGTTGGCCCCCGATGTCTTCAGGAACTCAACGGTCTTGGGGCCGAGCGGCGACGTGGCTGCCTGACCTCCGGTTGTCGCGGGCGCAACAGACGAGGTGTGAGCGGTGTCCCCGGCCGACGGCTGCGTTGCCGTGCCGGCGGCGGCACAGCCGGCGGAGCCAATCACCAGGACGCCCGCCGCAAGCAATGACGCAAGGCGAGTTCCGATGCGGGGCTCCTTCTCATCGCCGTACTTGG
>CALMIQ010000026.1 GCA_937863965.1 uncultured Micropruina sp. | reverse complement strand
CGGTCAGGACGTGGCCGGCAGCGCCACCTGGACGATGTGCGGACGCTCGCCGCGCCGGATGAACCGGCCGCGTCCGGGCGGGAACCGCTCCGGGTACACCCGGGGGATGATCTGGCCCTCGCTGCGCTCACCGGACATCAGCAGCACCGAGCCGCCGGTGTCGCGGGTGACCTGCAGCACCCGGTCGTACATCGCCCGGGACGAGCCCGCCACCGGCCGGGTGATGATCAGGTGCAGCTTCAGGTCGCGGGCGCTGGGCAGATGGGCCAGCAGCGGTCCGAGCGGATCGGTCCCGCCGGCGCCGACGATGTCGTAGTCGTCGACCAGCACCACGATCCGCGGGGCCCTGGCGTGTTCCTCGGCGCTGCGACCCGGCCGCCGCTCCAGTTCGCTGGCGATGGACGCCGTCAGCCCGCGCGCCTGCTGCGCGCTGCGGGCGTGCGCGGCCAGGTAGTCGTCGGCGATGATCGACGGCACGTGGCCGCGGATGTCGATCACGGCGATCGCGAGTTCGTCGGGGGTGAAGCGCTCCATCAGGCCGGCGGCGACGGTGCGCAACAGGGACGTCTTGCCGCACTTGGCGTCGCCCAGCACCACCAGGTGTTGGTCCGATCCCAGGAAGTCCCATAGGGCGGCGTCCATGGTGTCCTGGCGCAGGCCGATCGGGACGGCGTCCGGCTCGTCGAAGCGGTCGGGCAGCTCGTCGGGGGAGAGTTCCAGCGGCAGCAGCCGGATCGGCGCCGCGGCCGGGCCGTTCCACGACCGGGCGGCCTGGCCGGCCAGCCGCTGCAACTCGTCGGCGATCTCGGTGTCGGGCACCTCGTCGAGGACGGGGAGTGCGATCTGGGCCAGGTTCTTGTCGGACAGCAGCGCCCGGCCCGGGGCATCGGCCGGCAGCACCGCCGACAGCTTGCGGTCGATCCCCGAGTCCGCGGGGTCGTTGAGCCGCAACTCGATCCGGTTGCCGAACAGGGCCTGGTGCGCCAGCCGCAGCTCGCTGAACCGGGTCATCGTCAACACCAGGTGAATGCCGTAGCTGGACGCCCGTTGCATGACGTCGACGAACGGCTCCTCCAGCTCCTCGAAGTCGCTGCGCAGCGCGCCGAAACCGTCGACCAGCAGCAGCACGTCGGCGGCCGGCAGTTCGGGCAGTCTCCCCTGGGCGTGCAGCGTCCGGAGCTCGCCGAGCGAGTCGATGCCGCGGTCGGCGAAGACGGCCTCGCGTTGCGCCAGCATCATCGACAGCTCCTCCAGCAGCCGGCGCAGCTTGTCCCGGTTGGCCCGGGTGACCACGCCGCCGACGTGTGGGAAGTCCTCCAGCCGCTGCAGACCGCCGCCGGTCAGGTCCATGCCGTAGATCGCGACCTCGCGCGGCGTGCGGGTCAGGCAGACCGAGGTGGCGATCGTCCGCAGCAGGGTGGAGCGGCCCGATTGGGGCGCGCCGACGATGGCCAGGTGGCCGCCGGCCCGGCTCAGGTCGAGGGTGAGCGGTGACTGCGCCTGCTTGGTCGGGTCGTCGGTCAGACCGACCACCACGTGCAGCGGGGGCAGCGGATCGCCGCCGATCAGCGAGCCGAGCGCCAGCCGCTCGGGCAGCGGCGGCAGCCAGACCGGCCGGGTCAGCCGGTCATCGTCGCGCAACTCGGCGACCGCCGCCTCGACGAACGTCACCCCGGTGTCCGGACGCCGCAACTCCAGCGGCCGCTCGGGCGCCTCGGCGTCGGCCTTCACGCCGTTGTAGACGGGCACCAGCATCGGACGCGGGCGGGCGTCGCTCACCGGCGCGCGGACGGCCTGCTCCGACGGTCCGGACACGTAGCCGGCCCGGAACCGGGTGTAGAGCGTGGTGTCCACCTTGAGGTAGCCGTAGCCGGGCAGCGCGGGCAGGTGGAAGGCGTCCGGCGTGCTCAGCACCACCTGCGACTCGGCCTCGCTGAACGTGCGCAGCCCCAGCCGGTAGGACAGGTAGGTGTCCAGGCCGCGCAGCTTGCCGCCCTCGATCCGCTGGCTGGAGAGCAGCAGGTGGACGCCAATCGAACGCCCGATCCGGCCGATCTGCAGGAACAGGTCGATGAAGTCTGGCTCGGCGGTGAGCAACTCGCCGAACTCGTCGATCACCACGAACAGGTGCGGCAGCGGCGGCAGGTCGGGACGCTCGGCGCGCAGCTGCCGATAGTGGGTGATGGACGGCGACGAGCCGGCGTCCTTGAGCAGCTGCTGGCGGCGGACCACCTCGCCCTGGATGGACGCCCGGGCCCGGGTGGTCAACTGCGGGTCGTCGGCCAGGTTGTCGATCAGGCCCGCCAGGTGCGGCAGGCCGGCGAACGGCGCGAAGGCGGCGCCGCCCTTGTAGTCGACCAGGATCATGCTGAGATCCTCGGGCGGGTGCCCCATCGCCAGCGACAGGATCAGCGTCCGCAGCATCTCCGACTTGCCCGACCCGGTGGCGCCGATGCAGATGCCGTGCGGACCCATGCCGAACTGGGCGCTCTCCTTCAGGTCGAGGTGGACGGGGTTGCCGTGGTCGTCCAGCCCGAACGGCACCCGCAGGAAGTCGGCCGGTGATCGCGGCAGCCAGAGCCGCCCCGGATCGATCTCGTCGGGCCGCTGGACGCCGAGCAGCGCCGCCAGGTCCATCACCGGTTCGCCGTCGGCGTCCTCGCGGCCGGCCAGCTGCGACAGCCGCAGCGCGGCCAACGCCCTGGCCAGCCCGCCGAAGCCGGGCCGGCTCAGGGCGTCCGGGGTGAGCGTGACGAGGGTCGAACCGGGCGTGCCGGGTGCCACCTCGACGACGGCGTCCTCGCCGTCCAGGGTGATCCGCAGGTCGACGTCGCTGGGTTCGTCGAGCCGGTCGGCCAGCAGGTGGACGACGCCGACGCCCAGGTCGGCGGGCCGCGCACCGGTGCCCGGCAGCCCGGACGCCTTCCGGCCGTGCTCGTCGGCGACCACCAGCAGCCGCGGCGGGGCCAGCACGGTGACGCCGGTGCGGCGCGAGGTGTGCGCCTGCTGCAGCCGGTCGGTCAGCCCGGGGCCGAGCACCCGGCCCAGGGCGGCCATCGACTCCGCCACCCGGCGGGCCGGGACGGGACCGTCGAACAGCTCGGCGTCCTGGGCGTGCGGCAGCAGGTCGAAACCCTGCCAGTCGGGCATCCGCTCCGGTGCCGCGGCCAGCGCGAGCTGCAGATCGTCGGGGGAGTGCACCGCCGCCAGCTGGGCGATCAACGCCCGGACCAGCCCGACCCCGCGCTCGCGGTCGCCGATGATGGCGATCCGGTGGGCGGCGCGCAGGTCGATCGTCACCGGCATCGCGGGCACCGTGCCGAACCGGTCGACGACCGCGGTCACCTCGGCCAGCAGGTAGGGGTCCTGCGGCTGCACCGGCGACTCGGCGGGCGGCACGGTGAGCCGGAACCACGGCACGTCGCCCACCCCCGCGCGGACGGTGAGGAAGTCGTCGTCGCGGCGCCGCCGCTCCCACAGCCGGCCCGGGTCGCGGATCAGCGACACCAGGGCGTCCGGCTCGGGGTGCAGCAGGCCGGCGGCGTCCCGGACGGCCTCGCCGCGGCTCCGCAGGTCGAGGCGGACCCGCTCCAGGTAGTCGAGGTAGCGGGTGCGCTGGGCCGCCTGCTCGGCCGCCTTGCGGCCCCGCGAGCTGAGCGCGAAGCCGAGGCCGGCGACCAGCGCCACCACGAAGACGACGCCGGCGACGAGCAGGAACAGCGGCTGGCCGTTGCGCATCACGACCATCATCACCACCGACGACAGGGCGCCCACCATCGGCAGCAGGAACTGCAGCGGGACGCCGCCGGCCGCGTCGACCACCGGCGGCGGCGCGGCCAGGGTCTCCGGCTCGGCCTCGGGGACCGGCAGGGTGGAGCGGGTGGGGCGGTGCACCAAGACCGTCATGCGACCGACTCCGCCCGGTTGCGGGCCACGGCCGCATCGACCACGCCCGCGGCGAGTTCCAGCGCCGCGGTGGTCGTCGCGAACCGTACCCGGCGCTTTCGTCGGTCGAGCTCGTCGAGCCCCCCGGCCCGTTGGTCGAGCCCGTCGAGACCCCGGTCGGCGGGCAGCCAGCTGGCCCCGTTCACCCGGGCCGCCTCGGCCAACCCGCGCGGCGCGGTGCCGAGGTCGTGCATGGCGAGCAGCGCGGTGAGATCCGACCCGCCGAGCCGGGCCCGCAGGTCGACGCCGGCCCGCAGGCCGTCGCGGTTCGCGGCGGTCACCACCAGCACCACCGTGCTGGCGGCGCGGGCGTCGTCCAGGGCCGCCGGGGTTCCCCAGTCGGTGATCACGAAGTCGAAGAACCGGCTGATCGGGGCCACGGCGTCCCACCAGCGGGCCGGGCTCTCCAACTCCAGAGTCCAGGCGCCGGACGGCGTCCGGCCCAGTCCCGCGGTGGCCTCGTCGCCCGTGCGGGCGGTGGCGCGCCGGGCGGCGTCCGCTGGTTGGGGCCCCGCGGGTCGATCCTGCCGAAGCCCGCTCACCCACAGCACCCGGTGCGGACGCCGGGCCGCGAGCACACCCGCCAGCAGGCCGGCCACCACCCCGGTCGGGGCGGCGTCGCCGGCGCCGACCACGCCGACCCCGGTGCTCAGCGGCAGCGGGGCGCGGATGGCGGCGTCCAGGGCGGTCAGCCGTTCGGGTCGTCCCGGGAGGCAGCCGCGGAGTACGGCGTCCAGCCCGGTCAGCAGGCGGCCGGGGATCCCGGCGTACGCCGGGATGACGGGGTGGTCGTGGCTGCCCATCAGAAGGCCCCCAGCAGATCGGCGTAGACACCCAGCAGGCCGAGCAGCACCGGCACGCCGGCCAGCACCGCCAGGAACTCCAGGGTGTTGCCGAGCCTGGACAGCCGCGCCCGCAGCTGCCCGCTCAACCGCAGCCCGACCGCCCCGATCAGGACGACCGCCAGCACCGCCAGCGCGGCCAGCGTCCAGAGCGGCGCGAGGGAGAATCCGCCGACGGCCAGGCCGGCCGTGATCGCGGTCGCGGCGGCGAAGCAGGCCAGCCGCTGCGGTGCCAGCGGCAGCACCCGGGTGCGCAGCAGCACCACCACAGCCAGGGCGGCGGCCAGGCCCATCGCCCAGCCGTCGGGGGTGGATCCCAGCAGGAACCCGGCGGCACCGATCACCAGGCCGAGCGCGATGCACGCCCAGTTCAGCCCGCGGTGCGTGGCGGTCAGCGCGTCCGCGGCGTCCGGACGCCCGATCGAGCCACCCTCGATCAGCCGGTCGTCCAGGCCGGTCAGTCCGCTGACGCTCATCGCGACGCCGGGCAGCAGCCCCAGGCCGAGCGTGCCGGCCAGGCCGACGATGCCGGCCGACCCGGTGGTGCTCAGGCCGGCCAGGCCGAGCGCGCCCCACAGCGCCACCAGCGCGGCCCCGCAGGCCCCGCCCAACGCCACCCCGCGGTCGCCGTGGCCGAGCAGCGCGACGGCGCCGGCCAGGGCGGCGGCGGCGCCCAGCCAGGCTCCGGTGGCCGCACCCGCCGGCTGTCCGGCGACGAAGGACTCGGTGGGGGCGCCGAGCAGGCCGGCGGCCAGCGCGGTCAGCGCCCAGCCCGCCCCGTGACCGCCGCGTCGGGCCAGCACCGCGGCGGTCGCGCCCAGCGCGAGCGCGCCGCCGATCAGCCACCAGGGCTGCCGCGTCACGCCGAGCAGCTCCTGGCCGGCCAGGCGCCCGATCACCAGGGTGGCCAGCGCCACCGCCAGCACCGCCCACTCGCGGCGCCAGCGGTCGGCCCGCTCGCCGATCGACTCACCGGCGAGCTGGGTGATGTCGGCCACCTCGGGCGGCGGCGGAGCCTCGTCCAGCCGCACCAGGGCGACGATGGCGCCCTGGCGGACGTCCTGCTCGTCGAGGCTGAGGGCCGTGTTCAACTGCTCGCCCAGGACGGTCACCAGGGTGAGCGGTCGGGCGGACGCCGCCGGCTCGTCCAGCAGGGAGAGCACGTCGGGCAGCATCGCGGCCAGCGGCTCGTCCGAGGGCAGCACCAGGTCGGCGGCGTTGGCGGTGCCGCGGATGGTCAGCCGGGTGTAGTCGGTCATCGGGTGCGCACGATCTGCTGGGTCTTGGGGTCGATGGTCAGGCCGCTCGCCGCGTCGGTGTAGTAGCCGGTCTCGGGGTCGATGTACCAGTCGATCCGCGGATCGATCAGCCGGCCGTCCGGGTCGCGGGCGAGTCCGCTGCGCGGGTCGACGGCATAGCCGGTTTGCGGGTCGACCATCAGGCCCGTGCGCCGGTTGCGCAGGAAGCCGGTCCGTTCGTCGCTCACCCAGTCGCCGCCCGGCTTCAGCGGGTTCGCGGCCAGCGCGGCCCGGAAGGCCGCGACCGCCTGTTCCTCGCGCTGCCGGCCGAGCAGGTCGACGACGAAGCTGGTGCCCACCACCGCCGCACAGGCGACGGCGGCCACGACCACCGAACCGAGCGTCCGTTTGCCGTTGTCGTTGGCCCTGCGGCGGTCGTCGAGGGCGCCGAAGGCGAGCGCGGCGCCGAGCCGCTGCCGGTGCGTCCGGCTGGTCTCGATGAGGATCTGGTCGGATTCCATTCAGTCTCCCCGCGGAGCTCCCGGCGTGCGCCGGGATGACGTGTCGGCGCCGGCCGGGCCGGCGGAACGGGTGACGCGCAGCACGCGATCACCGAGGTGGATGGTGCCTCCGGCCCGGACGGCCGTCCGCTCGCCCGGCGGCAACCAGCGCTCGATCACCGTGCCGCCGGACGCCGACGGCGAGGCCGCCCGGGTGCCGTTGGTAGTGCCGGCGTCGGTCAGCCAGAGGCAGTCGTCGCCGGGTTCGATCAGGGCGTGCACCCGCGAGACGCTACGGGTCAGGTCGACGATGGCGATCAGCGCCCGGTCGGCGCCGTCGGCGTCCTCGACGCTGGGGTCGCGGCCCACCAGGGTGGGGCGCGTGATCGCGAACTGGCGGCCGTCGTCGAGCTGGAGCCGCCAGCTGCCGGTGGCCGCGGGACGCGGCGTCGGCCA
>CALMIQ010000025.1 GCA_937863965.1 uncultured Micropruina sp. | reverse complement strand
CGGTGGTCTTGAGCAGGAACCCGGCGGCACCGGCCCGCAGGGCCTCGGCCACGTACTCGTCCAGGTCGAACATGGTCAGCACCAGGCACCGCACCCGCGGCTGCCGGGCAGCGAGTTCGGCGATCGCCGCGATGCCGTTGCCGCCGGGCATCTCCACGTCCATCAGCACCAGGTCGGGCAGGCAGCGCGCCGCGGCGGCCACCGCCTCGGGACCGCTGGCGGCCTCGCCGACCACCTCGAACCCGGAGTCGCTGGCGATCACCGTGGCCAGGCCGGCCCGGAGCAGCGCGTTGTCGTCGGCGATCAGCACGCGGACGGTCATGATCGCCCCGCCAGCGGGACGCGCGCCGACACCCGGAAGCCGCGGCCGGTGGCGAGCGGGCCGGCGTCCATCGATCCGCCGGCGAGGGCGACACGTTCGCGGATGCCGACCAGCCCGAACCCCTCGGTGCCGGAGCGAACCTGGCCCGCACCGTTGCCGTCGTCGCTGACCGAGACGGTGAGTTCGTCCGGCGTGACCGCCACGCGGACGTCCGCCCCGCCGACCCCGGCGTGGCGCAGCACATTGGTCAGGCCCTCGCGAACCAGCCGGCTGACCAGCGCGGCCTGCTCGGGGGGCACCGGGTCGGCTTCGATGGTGACGGCGAGGCCGGCCTCCCGGAAGCGCTGGGCCACCTCGGCGGGAGACTCCACCGGCGCTCGTCCGCGGGCTCGGGGAAGCTCGGCCAGGGCTGCCCGGGCCGTGTCGGCGATCACCCGCAGCGACTGCCGGGCCACCTCGGGCCGTTCCGGCCAGGACACCTCGGCGGCGCCGGCGTGGACGGCGATCACACCCACGGCGTGCGACACGGTGTCGTGCACCTCACGGGCGAGGTCGTCACGGCTGGCGGTGAACGCCCGCTGCAGGGGTTCGTCGATCTCCTCGCGCCGGGCGGCCTCGGCGGTGCGGGCCCGGGCGGCCTGCCGATCGGCGTGCCGGGCGATCAGGCCGACGAACCCGGCCACGACGGGCGCGAGCAGGCCGACCGTCAGGTTCTCGGGGTCGACCAGCTGAAGGGCGGCCGCCATCGCACCGGCCATGATGCACCAGCAGGCGAACGCGGCCGCTCCGCCACGGCGTCCGAGGGCGAAACCCAACGCGCCGGCCGTGAGCAACAGCCAGAAGCCGCCCTGCACCGGGCCGCCCAGCAGTGCCCCGGCGAGCCACAGCGCGCCGAACAGCACGGCCGCGACGCCCGGCGCAGCGCGTCGCCCGATCACGGTCGACGCCGCCGCCACCGTGATCGGCACGGTGCCCGCGGCACGCGGGACGCCCTCGAGCAGGGGGTAGACGATCGTCTCGGCCAGTGCCAGCAGCGCCGCCCCCACGCCCAGCAACAGGTCCGTCCGGGGCAGGCTGGGCCCGGCCGGGTGCGCCCGGTGATCCGTGGTGGTGGATTCGGCCTGTCGGAGCAGTCCCAGTTGGCGACGCAGCTCGGTGTTGGCGGCCCGGGCCACCGCGTGCACCCGCGCTGCGGTGGCGCCGAGGTCACGTCCGGGATGGCTCGCCAGCCGGAGGATCTCCGCCAGCCGCGCCCGCAGCTCCCGCTCCACGTCGGCGCCGAGCCGCTCACGTTCGGCGGCGATCAGCCGCTCGACGAACTGGTCCTGGCTGGCACGACCGACGAAGCCGGCCTCATGCCGCGCCCACGACGCACGCCTGATGGACTGGACGGCGAGCAGGACGGCCGCCGCGACGGCGGCACCGACGACGCCGAGAAAGAGCGTCTCGGGCGGGCCCCCGAGCGCCGAACCCCACGCGGCACCGGCCATCCCGGCCCCGCCCACCACCAGGGCCATCGGCAGCGGACGCGGCCACGACATGCGCTCAGGATACGAAGCTCCCGCGCCGGTGTCGTCGTCCGAAATGATGACCGGGTTCACCACCGCACGGGCGACGCGTCCGCCCCGTGCCCGGCGCACGCTGAACCCATGAGAACCTCACTTCGCCCGTGGCATTGGGCCGCTCTGATCTTCAACCTGGGGCTGTCGGCGATCGCCCTCAACGACGCGGTCACCCACGGGCTGACCGGGCACTACTCCGCCGCCGCGGCCACCTCCGGCAACGGCGCCGTGATCGTTGCGAGCCTTGTCGTCCACGGTCTGGCGTATCTGGCCATCGTCGTCGTGCTGTGGTGCGAAGCCGACGCGTTCCGGGCGGCGAACGGGTTCGCCCGCGGCCTGCGCTGGACGCTGCTGGTGGCGTTCGGCTTCATGGGCCTGGCCATGGTGTTCGTCGAGACCTGGCGTCCGGCCGTCGTGGAGGGCGTGGAGAGCCCTTGGGTGGTGTGGGAGCTGATCGGCACCGCCGCCCTGGCGGTCGTCGTGCTCGGATCGTGCCTGCTCGGTTTCGCCCTGCTGCGGACGAACCCGCTCGGCGTCGGTGGGCGCGTCCTGCTGGGGGTGCTTCCGGCCGTCGCTCTGATACTCGTGCTGGCCGCCGTGGCTCCCGACTGGTCCCATCCCGGCTATGTCGAGTTCGTGGTGGGTGTCGGCATGTCGCTGCTCGGGGCCGGGGCCTCCACTCAGTCGCCCCTGACCTCGAACTCCCAGCCCGCGACGGGCGCGTACGCGGGCGCGCCCGAGAAGTAAGCCACCCCCCTGCCCCATCGCGGCTGCGGGCGCAGCAGCACGGTGCCGAAGTCGTCCAGGTCACCGCTCACCGTCTCGGTATCGCCGTCGTCGTAGTGGACCGTCGCGGCCACCGCCCCCTCCGATGGCGGCGGGGCACCCTCGGGCCCCTCGACGCGGAGCTGGACGAAACCCGGACCCGATTCGACCACCCGAAGCCCCGTCCGCACCGCGGTGGACGTACCGACGGTCACACCTGTTCCGGTCTTGGCCGTGCAGCCCTCGCCGGGAAGCCACGACCGCAGCCAGGTCCGCCCGTCGGGCCAGCGGGACTCGATGGCGTCCCAGATCGAGGTCGCCTTGGACTCCACCTCGAGCCGGACGCTGCGGGTCTGCCCGGGTGCCAGGTGCAGCCAGCGGTGATCGAGGTAGGAGCGGTACCGGGTGGAGTCCTGGGACAGCTCCACCAGCGCGTTCACCGGGTAGTCGTGCGGGTTGTGCACGTCGATCAACGACGACTCGCGGCTGGCCGGGGAGGCCGGCTTG
>CALMIQ010000024.1 GCA_937863965.1 uncultured Micropruina sp. | reverse complement strand
CCCAGATGCTGGTCGCCGTGGCGGCGTTGCTGATCCCGGTGGTGCTGATCTACCTGTGGTTCAGCCGGATTCCCGAGCCTCAGGTGCGCGCGGTCGACTGGCAGCCGGTCGTCGCCCAGGCGCGGGCCGAGGCTCCCTACTCGGTGGCCGTACCGCGGAACCTGCCGGCGGACTGGGTCGTCGTCCGCGCCCGCTGGACGGCGCTCGGCGAGCCGGGGCTGGACCAGAAGCCGGCCATCGGCAACACCTTCCAGCTCGGCTTCCTGACCTCGGAGCGGATCTACCTCGGCCTGGACCAGCGGGACACCGATCCGCGGGGGCTGGTCCGCGAGGTCACCCGCGACGGAGTCGCCGACGGCGAGAGCGTGCTGGCGGGCGTCGGCTGGCAGCGGTTCGTCAGCCGCGACGACCGCACCCGCGCGCTGGTCAGGAGCGACTCCGAGAGCACGCTGGTGATCAGCGGCGACGTGCCCTACGAAGCGCTGGAGGCGTTTGCGGCGACGATCGCCTGATCCGGGCCGGCTACCCGGTGAACGCAGGCCGGACGCCTTCCACCAGGCTGCCCGGCGCGGTTAGTCTCGCAACATCCCGATCAGGCTCCAACGGAGGAGATCCCCGCAATGGCACAGCTCGAAGGCGATGTCGTCTACCCCGATCCCTCGATCGCGGCCGAGTCCCACGTTCCCGACCCCGACGCGCTGCGCGCCGAGGCGCTCGCCGACCCGGCGGCGTTCTGGGCCGACCGGGCTCGCGAGCTGGAGTGGTTCAAGCCGTGGGACCGTGTCGTGGACGACTCGAACGCGCCGTTCTTCAGGTGGTTCACCGGCGCCGAGGTGAACATCGTGCACAACTGCCTCGACCGGCACGTCACCGGGCCGAACAAGAACAAGCTGGCGCTGATCTGGCAGAGCGAGGACGGCAAGGAGCACCGCACCTTCAGCTACTTCTCGCTGAACCGGCAGGTCAACCAGATGGCCAACGTGCTCAAGGCGATGGGCGTGGTCAAGGGCGACCGGGTGACCATCTACCTGCCCCGCATCCCCGAGGTCTTCTTCGCGATGCTGGCCTGCGCCAAGATCGGCGCGGTGCACTCGGTGATCTTCGCCGGCTTCTCCGCCGACGCGCTCACCGACCGGATCGACGACTCGAAGTCGAAGCTGGTGATCACCGCCGACGGCTCGTGGATCAACGGCAGCGTCTTCCCGCTCAAGGACATCGTCGACAAGGCGGTGAAGTTCTCGCCGACCGTCGAGAACGTGATCGTGGTGAAGCGCACCGGCTCGGAGATCACCATGGACCCGCTGCGCGACCACTGGTACCACGACCTGCAGGCGCTGCCGATCGCCAAGGGCCCCTGCGCGACCGAGAAGCTCGACTCGGAACACCCGTTGTACATCCTGTACACGTCCGGCTCGACCGGGAAGCCGAAGGCGATCCTGCACACCCACGGCGGCTACATGGTCGGCATCTACACGACCCTGAAGTACTCCTTCGACATGCGTCCCGAGGACCGCTGGTGGTGCACCGCCGACCCCGGATGGGTGACGGGGCACTCGTATCTGGTCTACGGGCCGCTGCTCACCGGCGCGACGACGTTCATGTTCGAGGGCGGGCCCACCTATCCGTACCCGAGCCGCTGGTGGCAGCTGGTGGAGTACTACGGGATCACTCAGTTCTACACGGCCCCGACGGCGATCCGGTCGCTGATGCGGTTCGGCGAGGCCTGGCCGAATCGGCACGACCTGAGCTCGCTGCGGCTGCTCGGTTCGGTCGGCGAGCCGATCAACCCCGAGGCCTGGCACTGGTTCCACCGCGTCATCGGCAAGGAGCGCTGCCCGGTGATCGACACCTGGTGGCAGACCGAGACCGGCATGTTCCAGATCACCCAGGTGCCGGGCGAGCCGCAGAAGCCGGGATCGGGCGGCAAGCCGTTCTTCGGCCAGGACGCCGCCATCCTCAACGAGGCCGGCGAGGAGGTGCCGGACGGCGACGAGGGCTTCCTCGTGCTGAAGAATCCGTGGCCGGGCATGTTCCGGACGCTGTACGGCGACGACGACCGCTACGTGGCGACCTACTGGTCGAAGTACCCGGGGGTCTATCTGGCCGGGGACGCCGCCCGCCGGGACGCCGACGGCTACTTCTGGATCATCGGCCGCACCGACGACGTGATCAACGTGTCGGGCCACCGACTGGGCACCGCCGAGGTCGAGTCGGCGCTGGTGTCGCACCCCGACGTCACCGAGGCGGCCGTGGTTGGGCTGCCGCACGAGGTGAAGGGGCAGGCGATCCACGCCTTCGTCACGCTGCGGGTCGGCGTCCAGGGCAGCCAGGAGCTGGCCGAGGAGCTGCGCCGGCACGTGGCGTCCCATCTGTCGCCGATCGCCAAGCCGGACGCCATCGACTTCCCCGACAAGCTGCCGAAGACCCGGTCGGGCAAGATCATGCGCCGGGTGCTGAAGGCGCGGGCGCTGGGCCAGGACGAGGGCGATCTGACCACGCTGGAGGACTGACCCGGAACCAGGACGCCCCTCGTCCGGACTCGGACGAGGGGCGCGCTGCACTACTGCTTTCGGGCTGTGGTTCCCTCAGCGCAGATCACGATGGATACGCAGATCCTGCACCGAGATCATCCTGAGGGAAGCCAGCCAGCGGTCGATCGTGCTCATTGGTCATCACCTCCGGGAAGCTGTGTGGTCGTAACTCCGGGTCTACGAGAACGGCGACCGCGACATGCCGACGTGGCAGCGATTTTGCCACCAGTGAACGGATGTGAGGTAAGAATCTCCCGAGTCTTGCTCAGGATTCGGGAGATTCTTTCGTCTGTGTCGCGGCCTCGATGGTGCCGCGGGCGCCGTCCAGCCACTCCTGGCAGGTGCGGGCCAGGGCCTCGCCCTCCTGCCACAGCTCCATCGTCTTGGACAGCGGCACCGAGCCGGCTTCGAGGGCCTGGACGACCTCGACCAGCCGCTGCCGGGCCTGCTCGTAGCTGCTTGGTTCGGGTTGGTCAGCCATCGGATTCCCTTCGGGTCTGCACGGCGGTGATGTCGGCGTGGAAGGTGCCGTCGGCGAGCATCGCCACCACGCCGTCGCCGGGTGCGATGGCGGCGGTGGAGTCGACGGGCTCGCCGGCGTCCGTGGTCACGATCGCGTAGCCCCGCAACAGCGTGGCCCGCGGGGAGAGCGCCCGGACCCGGCCCAGCGCGTGCTCGACCCAGGCCGTCTCCTCGCGGAGCCGGCCCCGAGCCGCCCGCTCGGCGCGGGCCCGGAGTTCGGCGACCTGGGTCGCCTGCACGGTGACCGGACCGAGCGGGTCGGCGAGCACCGGGCGGGAGCGCAGGGTGTCGAGGAAGTGCCGCTCGCGATCGAGCGCGCGCAGCGCGGCGGCGCGCACCCGGTGGCGGGCCTGGTCGACCCGGCTCCGCTCGTCGGCGACGTCGGGGACGACGCGTTTGGCGGCGTCCGTCGGGGTGGCGGCGCGCAGGTCGGCGACCAGGTCGATGATCGGGGTGTCGGGTTCGTGGCCGATCGCGCTCACCACCGGCGTGCGGCAGGCGAACACCGCCCGCGCCAGCGACTCGTCCGAGAACGGCAGCAGATCCTGCAGCGAGCCGCCACCGCGGGCGATCACGATGACGTCGACCGCCGGATCGCGGTCGAGCGCGGCCAGGGCGTCCCGCACCTGCTCGACGCAGGAAGGCCCCTGCATCACCGCGTGCCGGACCGCGAACCGGACGGCCGGCCAACGCCGCCGCGCCACCTGCAGGACGTCGCGCTCGGCCGCGCTGCCCTCGCCGGTGACCAGCCCGATCGTGCCCGGCAGGAACGGCAGGGCCCGTTTGCGGGCGCGGTCGAAGAGCCCCTCGGCCTGCAGCATCCGCTTGCGCTGTTCGATCTGGGCGAGCAGCCGTCCCTCGCCCGACGCCCGCAGGTCGCCACACTCGAAGGTGAGCGTGCCCTTGCTGCTCCAGACGGTGGGCCGCACCTGCGCCACGACCTCCATGCCCTCGGCGAGCGGGCCGGCGGCGTCCAGGAC
>CALMIQ010000023.1 GCA_937863965.1 uncultured Micropruina sp. | reverse complement strand
ATGCCGAACGGCCCTCCCCACCGTTGACCGGCGGGGAGGACCGTGCGGAACACCGGGCGATTACCGCCTGAGACCCATGGCCGCCAGGACCGCGTCATGCACGTCGGTGTTCTTGATGAAGCCTGACAGGCGCTGCGCGCCCGGTCCGGACGCCGTCACCGGGGTCGCCGCGCCGGTATGCCCGTTGGTGGTCCAGTCGGCCACCATCTTCAGGTTCGAGTTGGCGATCGGGACGGTGTCCTCGGACTGCTCGAGCGGCGGGTCGGCGCTGTCGTCCCGCGAGTTCTCGTCGTTGGGGTCGACGTTCTCGATCGCCAGGCCGCCGGTCTCGTGATCGCCCACCACCAGCACCAGGGTGCCCGGCGTCCGTGCGGCGAAGTCGAGGGCCAACTTGACGGTCTTGTCGAGTTCGGCGCCGGCCTTGATCATCAGCTTCGCGTTGCTGTGGTGCGCCATCTCGTCGATGCCCTCTTCCTCGACGAAGAGGAAGAAGCCGTCCCGGTCGCGTGACAGCAGGTCGATGGCCTTCTTGGTCATCACCGGCAGCCGCACGGACGGCTCGTAGAGGTCGCCCTCGCCCTCGTTGTGGTACTCGAACATCTCCTCGTTGGCGAACAGGCCGAGCACCTTGCCTCTCCTGACCTTGCTCAGCTCGTCGCCGTTGCGCACGTAGGAGTAGCCGAGCTGCTGGGCCCGGGTCACCAGGTTGCCCTTGGTGCCCTTGCTCTGCTCGGTCGGATCCTTCGGCGGATTGTCCGGCCAGGCGCCCGGATTCCCCGCCGGGAACCACCAGTCCTCGCCGCCGCCCAGCACGACATCGACCTTCGTGGTCTCGATGATCTGCCGTGCGATCTCGCTCTGGTCGGAGCGGTTGGCCACGTGGGCGCTGAACGCGGCGGGTGAGGCGTCCGTCACCTGGGAGGTGGTGACCACGCCGGTGGCCTTGCCGGCGTCCCGGGCCCGCTCGAGCAGGTTCTTCACCGGCTTGCCGTCGCTGTCGACGCCCACCGCGCCGTTGTAGGTGCGGACGCCGGCCGAATAGGCGGTCGCGGCCGCCGCCGAGTCGGTGACGGCTTCCTTCTTGTCCGCCGATTCGGTGGCCACCAGGCCGGTGTACTGCATCTTGTTCATCTCCAGCTGGCCGCCCTGGCCCTTCAGCGCGAGCCGCATCAGCTCACGGTGAGCGGTGCCCATTCCGTCGCCCTGGATGAAGATGACGTTGCGCGCCTTGCCGCCCTTCTTGGAGCCGTACGTCGCGGCGAGACTCTGTGCGCTGAGCTGCTCCGGGGCTGTCTCGGGAGCCTGCTGTCGAACCTGCGCAACCGACGAGCCGGAGACCGTCGAGGCGAGGAGCGCCGCGACGGCAACGGCGAGGACCCCTGATCCTCGTCCGGTGACGGCCGCCCAGGGCACGCTCGATTTGTTGGGCATTAATGCCTCCTTGGGGTGGTTGAGCGACGTCGATGGTCGCTCTTCGGGGTGGTTGAGCGACCTCGATGTCGCCTGTCGCGGACACTAGCCCCGCCGATCCCGTCCGTCAGTGGCAACCCGAATTCTGTCCGTATGCTGAATGCCGCATTACAAATTCCGAATTTTGGCGGTCGTCGTCCGCGCGCGTGCGGCTATCGGCGGACTGCTCGATCGCCCGGGTCAGCTCTTGACCCGGTGGGCGTCGTACACCCCGGGGATCCGTTTCAGGGCGTTGGTCAGGGACGCCAGGTGTGTCGGGTCGGGCGTCTCGAACTGCAGCCGCATGGTGAACACCCGGTCCTTGTTGGTGTTGGCCGACATGGACAGGATGTTGGAGTGGTGCTCGGTCATCACCCGGCTGACGTCGGAGAGCATGCCGGCGCGGTCGAGGCCCTCCACGTGCACGGCCACCAGGAAGCTGGAATCGGCGGACGGCGTCGCCCAGCTCACCTCGACCAGCCGGTCGGGTTTCTGCCGCAGGTTGTCGGCGTTGGTGCAGTCGGACCGGTGCACCGACACGCCCTCCTCGCGGGTGATGAAGCCGAGGATGTCGTCGCCCGGGACGGGCATGCAGCACTTGGCCAGCTTCACCCACATGTCGGAGTGCCCCTCGACGACGACGCCGATGTCGTTGGTCCGCCGGGACGGACGCCGCCGCCGCGACGTGGTGGTGATCGCGGGATGGTCCTCGACGCTGGCCTCGGCCGCCTCCTCGGCACCGCCCTCCGCGGCGATCAGCCGCTCGACGACGTTCTGGGCGCTGACCGTCCCCTCGCCGATCGCCGCGTACAGGGCGTTGGTGTCGGGTACCCGGAAGTGCCGGGCGAGCGCCGCCAGATGCTCCGCCGACAGCAGCCGGTGCACCGGCAGGCCGGTGCGGCGCAACTGCTTGGCCAGCGCCTCCTTGCCCTGCTCGATGGACTCCTCGCGGCGCTCCCGCATGAAGTACTGGCGGATCTTGGTGCGCGCCCGCGGGCTGGCGACGAAATTCAGCCAATCCCGGCTCGGTCCCGCATTCGGCGATTTCGAGATGAGCACCTCGACCTGGTCGCCGTTGTTCAGCGCGTATTCCAGCGGCACCAGCCGCTGGTTCACCCGGGCGCCGATACAGCGATGACCCACCTCGGTGTGCACCGCATAGGCGAAGTCGACCGGAGTCGCCCCGGCGGGCAGCGACATCACGTCGCCCTTGGGGGTGAACACGAAGACCTCGGTGGTGTTGATCTCGAAACGCAGGGTGTCGAGGAACTCGCCCGGATCCTCCGTCTCGCGCTGCCATTCGGTGATCTGCCGCACCCAGGCCAGGTCGTTGGCCGCGGGACCCTTGCCCTCCTTGTACTTCCAGTGCGCGGCGACGCCGTACTCGGCGTGCCGGTGCATCTCATGGGTACGGATCTGGAACTCGACCGGTTTGCTGTCCGGGCCCAGCACCGTGGTGTGCAGCGACTGGTACAGGTTGAACTTCGGCATCGCGATGTAGTCCTTGAACCTGCCGGGCAGCGGGTTCCAGCGGGCGTGCAGCACGCCGAGGGCGCCGTAACAGTCGCGTTGGGCGTCCACCAGGATGCGCAGCCCGACCAGGTCGTAGATCTCGAAGAAGTCGCGGCCGCGGACCACCATCTTCTGGTAGATCGAGTAGTAGTGCTTGGGGCGTCCGTAGACGGTGGCCTTGATCTTGGCCTCGTTCAGATCGTCGCGGACCTGGTCGATCACCTGCCGCAGATAGTTCTCCCGCAGCGGGGCCCGGGCGGCGACCATCCGCACGATCTCGTCGTAGATCTTCGGATGCAGGGTGGCGAAGGCAAGATCCTCCAGCTCCCACTTGATCGCGTTCATGCCCAGCCGGTGGGCCAGCGGGGCGAAGATCTCCAGGGTCTCGTTGGCGATCACCGCCTGCTTGTCCTGGCGCAGGAAGCCAAGGGTGCGCATGTTGTGCAGGCGGTCGGCCAGCTTGATCACCAGCACCCGGATGTCGCGGCTCATCGCCAGCACCATCTTGCGCAGGGTCTCGGCCTTCGCCGAGTCGCCGTAGGTGACCTTGTCGAGCTTGGTCACCCCATCGACCATGGTGGCGACCTCGGAGCCGAAGTCCGCGGTCAGCTGCGCCATCGTGTACGAGGTGTCCTCGACGGTGTCGTGCAGCAGCGCGGCGCACAGCGTGGTCTCGGTCATGCCCAGCTCGGCCAGGATCGTGGCCACCGCCAGCGGGTGGGTGATGAACGGATCGCCGCTCTTACGGGACTGGCCGGAGTGGTAGTGCTCGGCGGTGCGGTAGGCCCGCTCGATCACCGCGATGTCGGCCCGCGGATGGTTGGCGCGCAGCGTCTTGACCAGCGGGTCGAGCACCGCCGCCTGGCTGTTCTTCGGGGCTCCGAGCCGGGCCAGGGCGTGCCGCATCCGCATCCGCGGCTGGTCGGGCGCGGTGGCCGGACGAGTCAGCGCGCGGGGCTCCCCCGGCAGGCCATTGCCTTCCCCGTACGGACCATGGATGCTTTCGCTCACCCGGCTCCCCTTCAGCAGGTCTGCATCATACTGCCCAGCCCGGACGCCGACGCGAGCCGGAG
>CALMIQ010000022.1 GCA_937863965.1 uncultured Micropruina sp. | reverse complement strand
CCGTCCCCAAGGTGCGAAACTCGCACGCGAAAGAACCGTCCCCGGTGCTCCGGCGTTCAGACCAGGGGGACGAAGGCGAACCGGTGATCGGGGTCGGGGTGGTGGTGCCAACCGGCATCGTCCCTGGTCACCGTCCACATCACGCCGTCGGCGGGAAGCACCATCCGCCCGCCCACGGCCAACTGGCGCTCCAGTTCGACCGGGATCGAGCCGGCGTCCGCCGACACCAGGATGCGATCGAACGGTCCGGCGTCGGGTAGTCCGAGGACGCCGGGCGCCGCGGGTTCGATCCGGGCCCAGGGCAGCCGGAAGCCCGCGAGGTTGCGGCGGCCGAACTCGACCAGTGCGGGGATCACCTCGACGCCGACGACCGATCCGGTCGGGCCGGTCAGGTGGGCGAGCAGGGCCGTCGTCCAGCCCGAGCCGCTGCCCACGTCGAGCACCCGGGCGCCGGGCGGCACCGCCAGGCGCCGCAGCATGAACCGCACCGTCCAGGGTTGGGAGTTCGTCACGCCGTGGCCGATCGGCAGGGGGGCATCCACCCCGGCGTGCGATCGCACCGACGGCGGCAGGAAGTTCACCCGCGGAATGGCCTCGAACGCCTCCGAGACCCGCGTGCGTTCGGCGTCCACGATTCAGCGTCGCTCCGGCGCCCGACTTTGTCGAGTGCCCATTCGGGGGTTCTGTCTGATATCGACCGCAGAGTTGCGCCCCGGCCGGTTCGTCCAAGCGTGCGGGTACCTCGGGGCAGGCCGACTCTGTGGTCGATCTCAGACTGGCGCGGCCCGCCGGGGTCGCGGGTCGAGACCGGGGCGGCCGGACGCGACCGCGGTGGTTGGGTGATCTGGTGCGCAAACGACTGCGCGGCTTCCTGGCCGACACCCGCCCGCTCCGGACGCCGGACTTCCGGCGGCTGTGGGTGGCGAACATCATCACGGTGGTCGGCGCGCAGCTGACGGTGGTGGCGGTCCCCGCCCAGATCTACAGCCTGACCGGCAGTTCGGCCATGGTCGGCCTGACCGGGCTGTTCGGGCTGGTGCCGCTGGTCGTCTTCGGGCTGTGGGGCGGCGCGCTGGCCGACCACTTCGACCGCCGCACGCTGCTGATCGTCACCACCGCCGGGCTGATCCTGACCAGCGGCGCCTTCTGGCTGCTGTCCGAGGCGAACACAGGCAACGTCTGGCTGCTGCTGATCGTGTATGCCGTCCAGCAGGCCTGTTTCGCCATCAACCAGCCGACCCGGACGGCGGTGCTGCCCGCGCTGATCCCGCTCGACCAGCTGCCCGCCGCCAACTCGCTGAACATGACCGTGATGAGCGCCGGAGCGATCGCCGGTCCGCTGATCGGCGGCGCCCTGATCCCGGTCTTCGGGTTCCCGCTGCTCTACCTGATCGACACCATCTGCCTGCTCGCCACGCTGTGGGCGGTGATCCGGCTGCCGAGGCTGCCAGTGCTGGAGCGCAGGGGTACCCCGGGCCTGCGGTCCGTGCTGGACGGCCTGGGCTACCTGCTGGGTCACCCCATCCTGCTCACCTCGTTCCTGGTGGACGGCATCGCGATGGTCTTCGGCATGCCCCGGGCGCTCTTCCCGCAGATCGCGCACGAGAGCTTCGGCGGCCCGCCCGAGGGTGGACTGGCGTTCGCGCTGCTGTTCGCCGCCATGCCGGCCGGCGCGGTGCTCGGCGGCGTGCTGTCCGGGTGGGTGTCCCGGGTCGACCGGCAGGGGCTGGCCGTGGTCTGGTCGATCATCGCCTGGGGTGCCGCGGTGGTGGTCACCGGCGCCGCGGTGTGGTTCGCGCCGTCCGCGCCGATGGCGATGCTCACCGTCGCGGTCGCCGCGCTGGCCTTCGGCGGCGCGGCCGACATGGCGTCCGCGGCGTTCCGGCAGTCGATGCTGCTGACCGCCGCCGATGACGCCGTCCGGGGGCGGCTGCAGGGCGTGTTCATCGTGGTCGTGGCGGGCGGGCCCCGGATCGCCGACACCCTGCACGGCTGGGTGGCCGAGCCGCTCGGGACGGCCGCCACGACCGCCGGCGGCGGCGTCCTGGTGATCGTCGGCGTGGTGATCGCCGCGGTTGCGATCCCGGCCTTCGTGCGGTACAGGATCTCGGAGCAACTGCGGGTCGACTGAGCCCGACGCGTTGGGCCCGGTGACGGCTCTGACGTGAACGGGAGAACCGTCCCCGACCGGCGAGTTGGGCGAGCAGATCGGCGAAGATTAGGCTGATCCGGTGCAGGCGTTACAGCAGAAGCCCTTGCGGTTGGGTCCGGTTTCGGTCGATCCGCCGGTGGTCCTGGCGCCGATGGCCGGCATCACCAACGCCGCCTACCGGCAGCTGTGCCGCGAGCAGGGCGCCGGCCTGTACGTCTGCGAGATGATCACTTCCCGCGGCATCGTGGAACGCATTCCGCGCACCTTCGGGATGCTCCGCTTCGACCCGGGCGAGACCGTCCGGTCGGTGCAGCTGTACGGCGTCGATCCGGACGTGATGGCGAAGGCCACCACCATCCTGTGCGCCGAGTTCGGGGTCGGGCACGTCGACCTCAACTTCGGCTGCCCGGTGCCGAAGGTGACCCGGCGCGGCGGCGGGGGAGCGCTGCCCTGGAAGCGTGACCGGCTGGCCGCCATCCTGACCGCCACCGTGGCGGCCGCCGAACCCTACGGCGTCCCGGTCACCATGAAGACCCGGATCGGGATCGACGGCGACCACGAGACCTTCCTGGACGCCGGACGGATCGCCGCCGACGCCGGCTGCGCCGCGATCGCACTGCATGCCCGCACCGTCAAACAGTCCTACGGCGGTCAGGCCGACTGGGACCGGATCGCCGAGCTGGTGGCGTCCGTGGACATCCCGGTGCTCGGCAACGGCGACATCTGGGAGGCCCCGGATGCCCTGGCGATGATGGAGCGGACGGGGTGCGCCGGCGTGGTGATCGGACGCGGCTGCCTGGGCCGGCCGTGGCTGTTCCGGGATCTGGCCGCCGCCTTCGCGGGGGAGCCGCCGCCCCCGTTGCCCAATCTCGGCGAGGTTGCCGCGATGGTGTACCGACATGCCGAACTGCTGGCCGGCCTGGACGGCGAGACCCACGGCATGCGCGACCTGCGCAAGCACATGGCTTGGTACTTCAAGGGCTTCCCGGTCGGCGCCGAACTGCGCCGCGGCCTGGCGATGGTGTCCACCCTGGCCGAGCTGCGCGGGCTGCTCGACCAGCTCGATCCGGCCGTCCCGTTCCCGGACGGCGAACTCGGCTCGCCGCGCGGCCGGCAGGGCTCGGCCCGGGAAAGAGTCGTGCTGCCCTACGGCTGGCTCGACTCGCAATGCCTGGGTGATGCCGACATCGCCGACGCCGAATCGGACGCCTCGGGCGGCTGAGCGCCCGGCCGGAACTCAGCCGATGTAGGGCATCAGGGCCGCGACCATCATCACGATGCCGATGATCGGGGCCAGGATGCCGAGGATGATCGACCACACGCCGTAGGCGCGTCCGCGGCGGGTGGCCGTGGCCACGATGCCGGCGATCCAGAACCCGATGCCGCCGTAGGCCGCCACGTTGAGGGCCGCGGCGCCGCTGGCGCCGAGCTGGTTCAGCAGCAGCTGGGTCATCTCGTCCTGGGAGAGGTTGCCGCCGCTGGAGACCGCGATCGGGCCGATCACGGCACCCATCCGCCACATCAGCCAGCTGAACACGACGCCGCAGATCACCACGCCGCCGAGCGCGATCATGCCCAGCAGCGGCGACCGGACGGCCGGGCGGGGCTGCGCGTACGGCGCCACCTGGCCCTGGGCGTACGCCTGCTGCGGGTAGGCGTACTGCGGCTGCTGGGCGGGGGCGGCGTAGGGCTGGTTCGGCTGGCCGTAGGCCTGGGTGGGCTGGCCGTAAACCTGGGTCGGCTGGCCGTAGGGCTGCGTGGGCTGGCTCGGCTGGCCGTAAGGCTGGGCGGGGTAGGCCTGGGTGGGCTGGTCCGGTTGGCCATAGGGCGCGGTCGGTTGACCGTACGGAGACTGGTACGGGTTCTGCTGGGGGTTCTGGCCCTGGGTCATGGCTGCCTCTCGCGATGTCACTGCGTCCATCATGTCAGGCGGCTGAAGGTCGGCCGACCAGCGCGGCGCCGATGGCCGCCAGCGGATGATCCGCGGGCAGCACGATGATCCGTGCCGGCAGGTCGAGCGAGGTGAGGAACTCCGAATGCGCCGCCCGTTCGGCCAGCAGCTCGCCGGCCAACGCGGCCAGTCCCGGCGCAGTGCGGATCACGCCGCCCCCGATCGCCACCCTGCTCGAGCCGTGCGCCAGCACCGCCAGCTGGACGGCGCCGGCGATGCCCCGGGCGATCCGCCGCGCCTCGGCCGCGGGCAGCTCCGTCAGGCTCGCCGGCGGCATCAGACCGGCCAGCCGGGTCGCGATCCGGCCGCCGCCGGCCAGCACCTCGATGCAGCCGTCCTGCCCGCAGCCGCAGCGCCCGGCCCCGGGCTCGACCGGGAAGTGGCCGATCTCGCCGGCCAGGTTGTCGGCGCCCCGCACCACCACCCCGCCCGACAGCGTGGCGGCCGACACGCCGGTGCCGAAGTTCAGGTAGGTCAGGTCGGCGTCGGGAGTGCGGAGGTAGTCGGCGGCGCCGAGCGCGGTCGCCTTCACGTCGTTGTCGACCCGGACGCCGACGCCGAGCGCCGCGCCCAACCGCTCGGCGAGCGGGAGGCGGCCGATGCCGAGGTTGACCGCCGTGTGCACCACCCCGGTGCGGTGGTCGACCCGACCCGGGATGCCGACCCCGACACCGCCGAGGTCGGCGGCCGTGAGCCCGGCCAGCCGCAGGCAGTCGGCCGCGGTGGCGAGAGCGGTGGCGACCACCCCGTCCGGGCCGGGCTCGGTGGGCCGGACGCGGTCGGCGACGATCCGCGACTGTCCGTCGAGGACGATGCCCTGGGTCTTGCTGCCGCCGATGTCGATGCCGAGGGTGGGGGCGCAGGCATGCTGCGGGGTCATCGGGCTCCTTCCGCGAGCAGCCGGATCAGGGCGGCGGCGGCGCCGCGACCGCTGCCGAAGGTGGCGAGGTCGATGCGGGTCGCGCCGGCGAGGTCCGGCCAGCCCAGTTCGACGATGACCGCGTCCGGACGCCGCCGGAGCACGATAGCGGACGCCGCGGCCAGGAACCCGACCCGGCTCAGGTCGCGGCCCTGCACCACCAGCGGACGGCCCGGGTGGGTCTCCAGCGCGGCCTCCAGGGTGTCGAGATCGGCCACCGTGAGACAGGTGTGGCCGGGCAGTGCCGCGTCCAGTTCCGGGAGCAGATGCTCCGCGATGCCCCAGGGGGTCTCGCCGGCGGCGATGCCGGCCGGGGACGCCAGCCGCAGCAGCACCGGCCCGGTCAGCGGCTCGATGGGGCCGCGGCGCCAGAAGCCGCGGGGGTCGACGGCGGGCGGCTCGGCGGGGGCGGGTCGAGCCGCCGCCCGCAGCCGGGTCAGCCGGGTGGTGAGCCGGTGGACCCGGTCCGCGGCGTCCAGCACCCGGCCGCGACCGAGCCGTCCCTGCGCGATCGCCGCCAGCAGATGCGATCGCACGGCCTCGACCTGCTCGCCCGTGCTTTCGCTGCCCAGGCACACCAGGTCGACGCCCGCGGACAGCGCCAACACGGCCGCCTCGGGAACACCCCGCCCGCCGCTGGCGCCGGCCATGTCGAGGGCGTCGCTGACGATCGCTCCGGCGAACCCGGTCCGCCACCGCAGCCCGCCCAGGATGGCGGGGCTGAAGGTCGCGGGACGGTCGCGGTCGAGGGCCGGCACCATGATGTGCGAGGTCATCACGCCCAGCGCCCCGGCCGCGACGGCGGCGTCGAACGGGGGCAGGTCGCGGACGGCGAGCGTGCCGGCGTCGGCGGCGACGGTGGGCAGGGCGAGGTGAGAGTCGGTGGCGGTGTCGCCGTGGCCGGGGTAGTGCTTGGCGACCGCACCCACCCCGGCGGACTGCAGCCCGCGGATGTAGGCGGCGACGTGCCGGGCGACCAGGGCGGCCTCAGCACCGAAGCTGCGGACGCCGATCACCGGGTTGCGCGGGTCGGCGTTCACGTCGGCGTCCGGGGCCAGGTTCAGGTCGATCCCGGCGGCGGCCAGCTCTATTCCGATGCCGCGGCCGACCGCCTCGGTCAGGGCCTCGTCGTCGGCGTGCCCGAGGTAGGCCATCGACGGATACGGCGAACCGGCACGGTGATGCAACCGGGTGACGTCGCCGCCCTCCTCGTCGGTCGCGATGACGGCGTCCGGATTGGCGGCGTGGATCGCGTCGGTCAACGCCCGGACCTGCGCGGGGGAAGCGATGTTGCCGCCGAACAGGCAGACCGCGCCCCGCCCGTCCGCCAGTTCGTCGGCGAGCCAGCCGGGCAGGGTGGGGCCGGCGAAGCCGGGCATCAGGGTCGCGTTGACCGCCCGGCGCAGCTGCGCGTCCACCTCAGCCCTTCACCGACCCGGCGACCAGGCCGGAGGTCAGCCGGCCCTGGACGATCAGGAAGAACACGATCACCGGGACCGCCACCAGGGTGGACGCGGCCATCACCTGACCCCAGTCGGTCTCGCGGGTGGCGCTGGCCTGGACGAAGCCGCGCAGCCACAGCGGCAGGGTCTGGTAGTCCTGCGCCTGCAGGATGACCAGCGCGACGGTGAATTCGTTCCAGGCCTGCAGGAACGCGTACACCCCGGACGCCACCAGTCCCGGCGCGAGCAGCGGGAAGGTGATCCGGAGGAACGCCTGGGTGCGGGACAGGCCGTCGACCATGGCGGCCTCCTCCAGCTCGATCGGGACGCCGGCGACGAAGCCGCGCAGCATCCAGATGGTGAACGGCACCACCGCCGCGATGTACAGGATGGAGACGCCGATCACACTGTTCAGCAGGTTGAGCGAACTCATCAGCTTGTACTGGGCGATGAACAGGCCCTCGGCGGGCAGCATCTGGATGAACAGCACGGCCAGCACGAACGAGGCCCGGCCGCGGAACCGGAACCGGCTGATCGCCAGCGCCGCCAGGAAGGCGAAGAACAGGCAGAACACGACCGTGGTCAGGGTGATCGCGACGCTCATGCCGAGGGCGGGCCAGAAGGTGCCCTGGGTGAAGATGGCGGCGAAGTTGTCCAGCGAGCCGCCCCACGGCAGGAACCGCGGCGTGGTGGAGGTGAGCACCACGTTGGGCAGCAGCGAGGAGTTCAGCATCCAGTAGACCGGGAAAGTCCAGGCCAGGGCCACCAGCAGCGCGGTCACCGTGGCCGCGACCTTCGCCGGACGGGGCCGCCGCCGGCGCGGCGGGACGACGCCGCTCACTGGTCCTCCTTCATCAGGTGCATCACGTAGAAGAAGCTGAGGGCGACGGTCAGCAGCAGCACGAAGATCGACAGCGCCGAGGCCATCGCGAAGTCGGACGAGCCGACGCCCAGCCGGTAGATGTAGGTGCCGAGCAGGTCGGTCTCGGCGATCGGCGCACCGGCGTCCTGGAGCATCTTGATCTGGGCGAACACCCGCAGGTCCCAGATCACCTG
>CALMIQ010000021.1 GCA_937863965.1 uncultured Micropruina sp. | reverse complement strand
AGTTGGTAGGCTCGCTCGATGGCTGACGAGCAGGTTGACACGATCTGGCTGACCCAGGAGGCGTTCGACGCCGCCAGCGCGGAACTCGAACACCTCAAGGGTGCGGGCCGTGCCGCGGTGAGCGCGAAGATCGCGCGCGCCCGCGACGAGGGGGACCTCAGCGAGAACGCGGGCTATCACGCCGCCCGGGAGGAACAGGGACAGCAGGAGCTGCGGATCCGGCAGCTGGAGTTCATGCTGCGGCACGCGGAGGTGGGCGAGGCCCCCGCCGGGGACACCGACCAGGTCTCCCCCGGCTGCAAGGTGACGATCTACTACGACGACGATCCGGACGACACCGACACCTTCCTGCTCGGCTCACGCGAGCTGATGACCCTGGACGACTCCACCGACGTCGAGGTGTTCTCGCCGCAGTCACCCCTGGGGTCGGCGATCATCGGCAAGAAGGTCGGCGAGACCGTCAGCTACTCGGCACCCAACGGCAAGCCGATCGAGGTGACCATCCTCGAGGTCCAGCCCTACGTCGGCTGACCGACTCGGGGACGGTTCTTTTCGTTCGAAACCCGCACGCCGGGGACGGTTCTTGCATCGATCAGGAGCCGTCCCTGACCGTTCGGACCGTTCGGGGACGGTTCTTCTCGTTCGAGATTCGCACGCCGGGGGACGGTTCTTCTCGTTCGAGTTTCGCACGGGCAAGGACCGTCCCCAATCAGAGCCGGGCGAGCAGGGCCGCGGCCTGGTCGGGGGCCAGGGTGCCGGCGGCGACCTGGGCGAGCACCTGTTCGCGGGTACCGGACGCCGGCGCATCGGACGCCGAACCGTCGGACGCCGCGTCCGGCTCGCCGGCCAGGCCCAGCTTCACCAGCAGGTCGGTGAACCGGGCTCGGGCGGTCGGATAGGACACCCCGAGGTGCTTCTCGACCTCGCGCAGGTTGCCCCGCGAACTGAGGAAGACGGTCAGCAGTTCCAGCTCCTTGGCGTCCAGGGCACAGAACGCGCAGCGGGCGAAGTGGCCGGACAGCTCGGTGCCGCAGCCGGGACAGCCGAGCCGGCTGGTCACCAGCTCGTCGCCGCACACCGGGCAGTCGGTCGGCGGACGCAGGCCGCTCACCGCAGGTCGGCCTTGATCGTCGCCCAGCCCATCACCACGCCGACATCGAGCCGGGCGGCGCCGTTGCCGAGCACCACCTCGTCCACGTTGTCGTTGTCGGCGCCGGCCCAGCTCACCTTGCCCAGCTGAACCTCGGTGCGCACCGTCACGTTCGACTTGTCACCCAGCTCGATGTCGAGCGACCCCGACTCACAGCGGATCCGGGACCGGCCGGTGGCCAGGTCGCCGCGGATGCTGGCCGACCCGGCCTGCACCAGGACGTCGTTGACCTCGGACACCCGCTCCAGCGTCGCGCCGCCGGCGGTGATCCGGACCTTGCCCAGGAACGGGACGCCCTCGGTGGTCAGCATGCCGGCGGTCACCTCGGCGTCCACGGCGATGGTCGGGTTCACCCGGACCAGCAGTTCCTTGCCGAGGCCCAGTGCCCGCAGGTCATCGAAGCTGCGCGGCGGCCGCAGGATGAAGCCGTCCAGGCTCGGGCCCTGATCGCCGTCGCTGGTCACCTCGAGCACCGAGCCGCTGCGGCGCAGCACGTGCGGCCCGTCCACGGACGCCGTCGCGACGCTGCCGTCGGCGACGATCCGGACGCGGCGGGCGACCGCCCGGACGCTGATCCGGTCGACCCCCTTGGCCCCGGACGCCCGGCGCGGGCTGGGCGGGACGTCGGAGTCGACGAACGGCGGCTGGCTGAAGACACCCGCGGAATGCTGCGGCGAGTCCGCCGCGACCTCATCGGCCACCTCGGCGTCGGACGGTTCGGGGGCCTGCTCGGCGGCGGCCTTGAGGGCGTCGATGCGGCGCGCGGCCTCGGACGCGTCGATGCGTCCGGCGGCGAGCTCTTCGAGGATCTCGGTGAGGTCAGGTTCGGTTGCCATGCACCAAATGTAAACCCGTCTTTCCAGATTGGAAAGACCAGCCGGTCAGTGTTTACCCTTACTGACCTCTGGCTCGCCGACCGGTATGCCGCGCAGGTGACGGATGAACGCGACGCCGAAGGCCATCACCGGGATCACCACCAAAGCGCCGACGATGCCGCCGACGGTCGCGCCGACCGCGATGCCGATCAGCACCGCCAGCGGGTGCAGCGAAGCCGCCCGTCCCAGCAGCAGGGGCTGCAGCAGGTGCGACTCCAGCCACATCACCGCGATGGTGCCGCCCAGCATGATCAGTGCCGCCACCCAGCCGTGGGTGATCAGCGCGAGCGAGGTGGCCACCGTGCCGGCGATCACGGCGCCGACCACCGGCACGAAGCAGACGATGAAGGTGAGCGCGAACAGTGCCAGCGCCATCGGGACGCCGAGCGCGGCGGCGATGATCGAGACGCCGGCGGCGTCCACCGCGGAGACGATCACCTGGGCCCGCATGTAGCTGGTCAGGGACGCCCAGCCGCGTTCGGCGGCGGCGTCCGTCGAGGTCTGGTAGCGCTCGGGCAGCAGCCGGACGAATACCTTCCACAGGTGCTGCCCCTCGGCCAGGAAGAAGAAGGTCGCGATCATGGCGATGGCGACGCCGGCGAAGAAGTGTCCGACCGATGTCCCGATGCGGGCCGCGTAACCGGCTAGGACGGCGCGCGATTCGGTGATCCAGGTGGTCAGCGAGTTCATCCACTGGTCGATCTGGGCCTGGTCGATGTACCACGGGTCACCGGCCAGCCACTGCATGAACGCCTGGAACCCGGCCACCGTCTCGTCGACCAACTGGGGTGCCTGCCGCGCCGCGGTAGCGCCGATTCCCCAGCCGATCGCGGTGATGACCAGCAGCATCACCAGCAGGCCGCCCGCGGCGGCGAGCAGCGGCGGCCAGTTCCACTGCTTGAGCCGGTGCACCAGGGGGCTGAGCAGCGCGGTCAGCAGGAAGGCGATGGCCAGCGGCACCGTTACGCCCGAGAACTCGGCGAGCAGCCAGCCGACGCCCCAGATCAGTGCGGCGAAGAGCAGCACCCGCCAGGCCCAGCCGGCCGCCGTCCGGACGCCCTGGGGAATCGGGTTCTGCTCCTCCACCGGCGCTGAGGGCTCGAGCACCACCACGGACCGCTCCGACCGGACGGCCAGGCCGGCCGGACGTCGGCGGGATCGGCGAAACAAGCTGAACGCCACGCGCTCCATCCTCTCCTCGGGTTCCCGACCACCCTAGTGCGCCCTCCGTCACACCTGAGCGGGCCGAGAGGGTGCGTTGCCGCAGACCCGGGACGTGTGCCCGGTGGCGACCTCAACTCCTTTTCTGGGACGGCGGGGAAACCTACGCTCGGTTCACACCAATCCGGCGAGGCGTCCGCACCGAACCCAGAGGTGAAGAAGGAGGCGCGCCATGCCGACCGACAGCACCACCGACCCGCGGTTACGGGCCGGAATCGCGGGCATCGTGGCCGTGGTCGGCGGCCTCGCCGCGGGCCACCTCGTGGCGGCTCTGATCGCGCCCGCGGCGTCCCCCGCCCTCGCCGTCGGCGGCCGGGTGATCGACCTGACACCGACCCCGATCAAGGAGTGGGCGGTCGCCACCCTGGGCACCTGGGACAAGCCCGTTCTCATCGGAGGCGTGGTGATCGTCACCCTGGCGCTGGGCGCCGTCGCCGGAGTGCTGGCCGTCCGATTCCGGTGGTTGACCTGGGCCGCCCCCATCGCACTCTCGGCAGTCGCCGCCGTCGCCGCGGCAGCGGCTCCCGCCGCGGGCCAGCTCGCCGTCGTGCCCGCCCTGGTCACGGGCGCCGTCGGCATCGCGGTGCTGCGCTGGTTCCTGCGCGATCCGGGTGCCCGGGCCGACGAGTCCGGCGCCGTCTACGCGCTGCCCCGGCGGGCCTTCCTGACCGGTACGGCGGTCACCGGAGCGGGCAGCCTCGCCGCCGTGCTCGGCGCGCAGTTCCTCAGCAGCGGCCGGCAACCGCCGTCCACCGTGACCCTGCCCCCGCCCGCGCGGCCATTGGCCGCCCTGCCCGCCGGTCTCGACGTGCCCGGGATCGCCCCGTGGGTGACTCCGAATGCGGACTTCTACCGGGTCGACGTCAGCCTGATCGTTCCCGGGGTGGATCTGAACGGCTGGCGGCTCAGCATCGACGGCATGGTGGACCGCCCGCTCAGCATCACCTGGTCGGAGCTGCTGGCGATGCCGATGATCGAGAAGGACATCACCCTGAATTGCGTCAGCAACGAGGTCGGCGGCCCCTACATCGGCGGGGCGCGCTGGCTGGGCGTCCGGGTCCAGGACCTACTGGCCCGCGCCGGCGTCCAACCGGGCGCCGACCAGGTGCTCAGCCGGTCCGTCGACGGGTTCACCGTCAGCACGCCCGTCCAGGCGCTGACCGACGGCAGGGACGCGCTGATCGCGATCGGCATGAACGGCGAGCCGCTGCCGGCCGAGCACGGTTTCCCGGCGCGGATGATCACCCCGGGCCTCTACGGCTATGTCGGCGCGACCAAATGGCTGACCCAGCTGACCCTGACCACCTATGCCAAGGATCAGGCCTACTGGACCGTCCGGGG
>CALMIQ010000020.1 GCA_937863965.1 uncultured Micropruina sp. | reverse complement strand
CGGGCGGTGCGGGCCGGGACGCCTTGCCGCGGGTAGCTGGCCGGGACGCCTCGCCGGCCGGTGCGGGACGGACCCTGGCCGGGCAACGCCTGACCGGGGCGGTGCGGGCCTACAGCCGGCCGCTGTAGCCGCGGCTGGCGTCCAGGCGCCGGGTGAGGTCGCCGACCAGGTGGACCAACTCGGCGGTCACGCCGCGCCGGCTGACCAGCCGGACGCGGCGGTCCGGGCCGTGGTGGATGGTCAGCGAGGTCGGCGCCTGGGTCACCTTGGTGACGTCGGCCCAGCTACCCTCCTCGCGAGAATCCGGGCCGGTGATCAGGTAGCCCTCATCGGTGAACTCCACGGTGACCCGCATCCGGCGCCAGCTCACCGCCGCCATCACCAGCAGCGCGACCGCGCCCGCCAGCAGGATCCAGCCGGTCACCGTGAGCGCCACGGTCAGGCGCAGCACGGCGGCGAGCACGATCAGGGCGGCGCCGACGACGGCCATCGCGGCCGATACGGCGACGGCACGCAGCGGCAGCGGCGGCGTGAGCACGTGGGTACGGGAGGACACGCGGCGAGGGTGGGATTCGAACCCACGGAGCGTTTCCACTCGGCCGCTTTCAAGGCGGCTGCACTAGTCCACTATGCGACCTCGCCCGGCCCCACATCCTAGTGGGTCCATCCCCTCCTGGTTCACCCCTGCCCCCACGCTCCTGCGAACGATTGGGAGGGCGATCGGGCGGGCCACGCGAGTAGGCGAGCGGACGGGCGCGGCGGGCGAGATCGGACGCGCGAGCGTTCCGGGAGTGCCAGGCAGGAGGTGGGCGAGCGGTCGGGCGCGGCGGGCGGAATCGGACGCGCGGACGTCCCGCGAGTGCCAGGCTGGGGTCATGCGAGCTGTGGTGACCGATTCCTTCGGCGATCCGGAGGTGCTGCGGATGGCCGAGGTACCCACCCCGTCCGTCGGCGCCGACGAGGTGCTGATAAGGGTGGTCGCCTCCGGGGTGAACCGCGGCGACCTGCTGCAGCGTCAGGGCCATTATCCGCCGCCGCCGGGAGCCAGCGACATCATCGGCCTCGAGGTGTCCGGGCTGATCGCCGCGGTGGGCGACGCCGTCGAGGACTGGCGGGTGGGCGAACCCTGCGTGGCCCTGCTGGCCGGCGGCGGCTACGCCGAGTACGTCGCGGTGCCGGCCGGCCAGGTCGTCCGGCCCCCGCACGGGATCGACCTGGTCACGGCGTCCGGGTTGATCGAGGTGGCGGCGACCGTCGCGTCGAATCTGTCCCGGGTGGGGCTCGGGGCCGGAGAGACCTTCCTGGTGCACGGCGGCACTGGGGGCGTCGGCAGCTTCGCGATCCAGTACGCCAGCACCCTCGGTGCGCGGGTCTTCGCCACCGCGGGCAGTCCGCACAAGCTGGCCCTGTGCCGCGAACTCGGCGCGCAGGACGCCTTCGACTACCACGACGACTGGCCGGTGGCCCTCCGGCGAGCCACCGACGGACGCGGCGTCGACGTCATCCTGGACGTGATCGGCGCCAAGTACCTGGAACCCAACGTGGACGCCCTCGCCGACGACGGACGCCTGGTCGTGATCGGCCTGCAGGGTGGCCGGCGAGGCACCCTCGACCTGGCGAAACTGCTTGCCAAACGCGGAGTCGTGGCCGCCTCGACGCTGCGCGGGCGCCCCGCCGAACAGAAGGCGGCGATCTGCGCCGACGTCGTCGCGTCCGTCTGGCCGCTGATCGAATCGGGCCGGATCAGGCCCGCCGTCGAGACCCGCTACCCGATCGAGGACGTCGCCGACGCCCACCGCCGGCTAGCCTCCGGCGAGTCCGTCGGCAAGATCGTGCTGACCTGGACCTGAGTGCCGGGAACGGTTTCCGCCTCAGGCGCGGATGATGCGGCGCTCGATCGCGGCCGCGACGGCGCTGGCCCGGGTGTCGACCCCGAGCTTGGTGTAGATGTGCGACAGGTGCGACTTCACCGTCGCCTCGGAGACGAACAGCTCGCGCGCCAGCTCTTTGTTGCCCAGCCCGCGCGACAGCAGCTCGAGCACCTCGACCTCGCGCTCGGTGATGGTGGCCGCGCCGGGGACGGTGCGGCGCACCAGCGTGGCGGCCACGGACGGCGCGAGCACGGTGTCGCCCCGGGCGGTGGCACGGATCCCGGCGAACAGCTCGTCGGGCGGTGCGTCCTTGAGCAGGTAGCCGCGGGCGCCGGCCTCCAGCGCGCGCAGGATGTCGGATTCGGTGTCGTAGGTCGTCAGCACCAGCACCTCGGGTGCCCCGTCGAGCGCGCGGACGGCGGCCGTGATCTCCGCGCCGCCGGCCTTTCCGGCGCCCAGGCTCAGGTCCATCAGGACGACGTCCGGCCGGTCGGCGCCCACCACGGCGACCGCGCGCTCCAGCCCGTCTGCCTCGCCGACGACGCACAGGTCGTCCTGGCCGTCGATCAGCGCACGCAGCCCGGCGCGCACCACCGGGTGGTCGTCGACCAGCACGATCCTGATCACCGGTTTCTCTCCTCCTGCTCGCGGGTCGGGAAGCGGACCGACACCGTCGTCCCCTCGCCCGGCGCGCTCTCGACGTCGGCCCGCCCGCCGAGGGCCTCGGCCCGGTCGCGGAGCCCGGCCAGGCCGCGTCCGCGGGTGCCGGACGCCCGCACCTGCGCGGGGTCGAAGCCGCGGCCGTCGTCGCGGACGTCGAGCACCACCTCGTCGAGGTGATAGGTGAGGGTGAGCGCCACCCGGGCGGCCCCGGCGTGCTCGCGCACGTTGGCCAACGCGCCGCGGGCCGTGCGGACCAGCGCGTTCGCGACCTCGGCGGGGACGACCACGGGTGACCCGTCGACGCGGACCTCCACCTGCATGCCGCCGGGGGCGGCCTCGTCCGCGACGCGACGCAGCGCGGTAGGCAGGGCCGCGGCGTCCGTGGCCAGCTCGGCGGGGGCCAGGTCGCGGACCACGCGGCGGACCTCGTCGAGGCCGTCGCGGGCGGTCGCGGCGGCGGTGCGCACGTGCTCGCGGGCGGCGGACGGCTGCGCGTCCCACGCCCGCTCGGCGGCCTGCAGCAGGAGGTTGATGCTGGACAGCCCCTGGCCGACGGAGTCGTGGATCTCGCGGGAGAGCCGGGTCCGCTCGGCGAGCGCGCCGGTGCGGTGCTGCTCCTCGGCGAGTTCCGCCTGGGCCTCGACCAGCTGGTCGAGGAGGTCCTGTCTCGCCCGGGACTCCCGGTCGAGGGCGCGGTAGGCGAGCACCGTCAGCAGCGCGACGCCGATCGGGCCGGCCACCTGGACCGGGTCGACGTCGCCGGCGATCCGCTGCCAGGCGGCGGTCAGCAGCACCGTCATGCCGACGACGATCACCACCGCCCAGGGGAACGGCAGCACCCGCAACACCGCGAAAGCCACCGGCACCGCACACCACGCGAACGACGGCGCCACCGTGGTCAGCGCACCCCACAACACGACCATCCCGGTCACCCACGCCGTCGGCCACCAGGTGCGGCCCGGCACCAGGGTGCGCGTGGCGTAGGCGAGCCCGAGCACCAGCGCCCCGGCCAGCACGGCGACGCCGGAGGCGTCCAGGCCGTGCCGCTCGACGTAGCGGGCGGCCGAGGTGGCGAGCAGCACGATCAGCACCACGAGCAGCCACCGGTCGAGCCGGGCGGCCGGGGCAAGGATGCCATGCACGCCACCCACGCCCGTCCACCTACCTGCTCACCGGCGACCCCGTCGACGCCGGCAACCCGGCGGGTTCGAAGTTCGGGGGCATCGGCGCCGACGAGCGCCGCGGAGTCTTCTACGTCAGCGAGGTGACCGGCGGCGAGATCCACCGCGGCACGGTCGACCGGGCGCAGACCCGCGAGTGGCTGGCCGGCGACGGCACGGACGGCCGCTACACCGCCCGCGGCATCACCGTCGACCGCGCCGGCAACGTGTACATCGCCGGCGGCCCCAACGGCATCGGCACCGGGCGTCCGGACCTGTGGGTCTACGACAGGAAGGGCACGCTGCTCGCCGCGCTCCGCGCACCCGGCACCGACGTCTTCCTCAACGACGTCGCGATCGGCCCGGACGGCGCGGCCTACTTCACCAACTCCAACGACGCCCAGATCTTCCGGGTCGCCCAGACCCGCAACGGCTGGAAGGCGACGCTGTGGGCCGACGCCACCGGCACCATCGAGCGCAAGGAGGGCTTCAACCTCGGCGGCATCGTGCTGACCCCGGATCGCCGGGCCTTCGTCGTGGCGCAGGGCAACACCGGCACGCTGTGGCGCTTCTCGGCACGCACCGGCACCGCCACGCGGGTGCGCACCGGCACCGCCGACCTGATCAACGCCGACGGGCTGGTGCTGCGCGGCGACCGGCTCACCGTCGTCCGCAACTTCAGCCGGCAGATCGCCGAGTTGAAGCTGTCGGACGACGGCCGCGTCGCGAACCTGATCCGCCAGACGGCCAGCTCGCCCGACCGGGTGCTGACCACCGCCAAGGTGCTGCGCGGCCGCGTCCTGTACGTCGACAGCAAATTCGACGAGCCGGTGGCCTCGGGCCCCTACCAGGTGATCACCGACCCGACCCGCTGAGGCCTCGGTACGCTCCGGCTCACGAGCGCCAGGTGCGCCAGAGCCGGGCGTACTCGCCGCCGGCGTCCAGCAGCTCGGCGTGCGATCCGAGCTCGACGATGCGTCCGTCGATCACCACCGCGATCCGGTCGGCGTCGTGGGCGGTGTGCAGCCGGTGCGCGATGGCGACCACGGTGCGTCCCTCCAGCAGGGCGGCCATCGAGCCCTCCAGGTGCCGGGCGGTGCGCGGGTCGATCAGCGACGTCGCCTCGTCCAGCACCAGGGTGTGCGGATCGGCCACCACCAGCCGGGCCAGCGCGACCTGCTGGGCCTGCGCCGGCGTCAGTTGCGTCCGGCCGTGGCCCAGCATGGTGTCCAGCCCGTTCGGCAGCCGCTCCACCCAGGACGACGCGTCCACGGCGCGCAGTGCGGCGACCACGGCCGCGTCCCCCTGCTCGGGGGTCAGCTGGTGGTCGCGGGCCAGCACGATGTTGTCGCGCACGGTGCCGACGAAGACGTGATGCTCCTGGGTGACCAGCGCCACCTCGGTGCGCAGCACGTCCAGCGGCAGCGTCATCAGTTCCACCTCGCCCACGGTCACCGCACCGGTGCGCGGCCCGTTGATGCCGGCCATCAGCCGGCCCAGCGTCGACTTGCCCGACCCGGACGGCCCGACGATCGCCAGCCGCTCCCCCGGCCGCAGGTCCAGGTCGATGCCGTGTAGGACGTCGCGGCCGGCCCGGTAGGCGAACCGCAGGTCGTGGCCCTCCAGGTGCTCGTCGGCCGGACGCCGCGCGCCCGGCGTCCGGTCCTGCGGCACCTCGGCGATGCCGAGCAGGCGGGTGGTCGCGGCCAACCCGATCTGCAGCCGATCGGCGACCTCGATCAGCCGGTCCAGCGGTTCCACCAGCTGTTGCACGTAGATCGCGGCGGCGGTGATCTGGCCGATCGTCACCCAGTCGTTGGCGTAGCCCCAGGTGCCGAGCACGACCACGGCGACCAGCGGCAGCTGGTACGAGGCGTCCAAGAAGATGAACAGCAGGTTCCGCAGCGTCATCGTGTACCGCTCGGCGTTGTTCGACAGCTCGATGTCGTCGTCGCCGATCGCGATCCGGCGCTCGCCCAGGCCGAGCGCCTCCACCGTCCGGGAACCCTCGACCGTCTCGGTCATCGTCGAGTTGATCTGCGAGTAGGTCCCCGACTCGGTGATGTAGCCGGGCATGGCGCGGCGCAGGTAGACCCGGGTG
The DNA here is from genome assembly GCA_937863965.1 of uncultured Micropruina sp. Lineage (GTDB taxonomy): Bacteria > Actinomycetota > Actinomycetes > Propionibacteriales > Propionibacteriaceae > Micropruina. The sequence goes on along the minus strand of CALMIQ010000020.1, from coordinate 3,985 downwards.
ACCAGCACCAACACGGTGATGGACGCCGCCAGCGGCAGGGCCAGGAACCACGAGTTCAGCACCATCGCGACGATGGTCAGGCAGGTGACCACGATCGACATCACCAACTGCGGGAACGCCCAGCGCACCGACTCGCTCATCTTGGACACGTCCGAGGTGATCCGGGTGAGCAGGTCACCCGAACTGGCCGACTCGACCCGGCCCAGCGGCAGCCGCAGCACGGTGCGCACGATCGCCTCGCGGGCGGCGGCCAGCAGGTCATAGCCGAACACCGCGGACGCCCGCCGCGCGGCGAAGGTGAGCGCGGCCTGGACGACGACCACGCCCGCGACGCCGACGATGATGGCGTCCACCACGGCCAGCGGCGTGTCGCCGGCGGCCACCTGATCGACCAGGTCGCCCAGCATCCGCGGCACGATCAGGCCGGCGGTGGCGGCCAGCACGTTGAACACCACGACGGCGGCGAGCAGTCCCTTGCGGGTCGCCAGCAGGCCGCCGACGAAGCCGAACGCCTTGTCGTTGTGGGCCACCGGCAGCCCGTGTTCGGGGTTGCGGGACGCCGCGAAGAAGTCCTCCGCGCGGCGCTGCCGGATGCGGAACCGGGTGGCCAGGCCGCCGATCCCGCCGGTGGGGTGGGTCAGCTGCGGCGGCAGCTCAAAGGCGTTCGGATCGTCCGACCAGGTGGCGGCCGACGCCGACAGCACGTCAGTGCTCATCGTCCTCCTCCATTCCTCGATTGACGACCGCCCGGTATTCGGGATGTCCGGCCAACAGTTGGGCATGGCTGCCCGTGGCCACCTGACCGCCGTCGGCCAGGAAGGCCACCCGGTCGGCGCTGTGCACCAGCAGCGGGGACGCCGTCATCACCACCGTGGTGCGCCCGCAGCGATGCCGCGCAAGCCGTCCGGCGATCGCCTCCTCGGTGTGCGCGTCGACCGCCGAGGTGGGCTCCACCAGCACCAGCACCTCCGGATCCGCCAGCAGCGCCCGGGCCAGCACGACCCGCTGCCGCTGACCGCCGGACAGCCCGCGTCCCTTCTCGTCGATCCGGCTCGCCCAGCCGTCCGGCAGGCCCTCGAAGACGTCCTCGGCGGCCGCCGTCCGGAGTGCCTGTTCGGCCTGCTCGCGGGTATGCGTGCCCAGCGGGTCGACCGCCTGCTGGAAGCTGCCGGCGAACAGCTGGCTGCCGGCGTCCGAGACCAGGATGCGTTCCCGCAGCGACGCCATCGCGTAGTGCTGGTAGTCGAGCCCGTCGGCGGTGACGCCCCAGGGGGCGGACGCCAGCTCGGCGTCCTGGCGGGCGATCTCGGCCCGTCGGCGCTCCTTCTCCGCCCGTGCCCGCTTGGCCGCACGACCCTTCAGCTCCTCGTCATCGGCCTCCTCGAAGTGCGCCGCCTGATCGGCCGGCAGGTAACGGCCCAGCCGGTCGGCCAGCGCGGCGGAGGCATCCGGATCGGCGCTGACCACCACCAGGAACTCCCCGGGCTCCACCTCGACCCCCGAGGCCAGGTCGACCAGCCGTGGGCGCGCCGACAGCTCGCGGACGCCGTCCGTCCAGGGCAGCTCGGCACCCAGCAGCGCAATGGTCTTGCGCGCCGACACCAGGCCCTGCACCCACTTCTGCGCGACCTCGAACAGCGTCTGCAACGGCCAGACCATGAAGATCGCGTAGCCGACGAAGCTGATCAGCTGGCCCAGGGTGAGGCGTCCGGCCATCATCTCGTGCGAACCGAGCCAGACCAGGACGACCAGCAGCAGACCGGACAGCAGCACCGACATGGTCTCCACCACGGCCTGCCAGGTGCCGGTGGTGACGCCGAGCCGGCGCACCCGCTGCGACTGGGCGGCGTAGTTGTCGCCGAAGGTCTTCTCGCCACCGATCCCGCGCAGGATCCGCAGCCCGGCGACGATGTCGGCGGCCATCGAGGTCAGCTCGCCGTTCTGGGTGCGCTCGGCGGTCTGCGCGGCGTTCAACGGACGCAGCACCGGCGTCGCGGCCGCCACCAGCAGCGGCGCCGTGATCAGCACCACCAGGCCGAGCAGGCCGGAGGTGCTCATCATCAGCGCGGCCACGACGGCGAACGCGCCCAGCGCCCCCAGGGCGCGGGCCACCACCTCGAAGGTGGCGCCGAAGGTGTTCGAGTCCGACGACGAGATGCTCAGCACCTCACCGGTCGGCAGCCGGCGGTTCAGCACGTGCCCCAGCTGCACCGACTTGCGGGTTACCAGCTTCTGGGTGCCGTACAGCGAGATCAGCCAGCCCCGGACCGCGAAGGTGTGCATGACGATGCCGCTGGCCGCCCCGAGCAGGATGACCACCGCCAGCAGCGACGCCCAGCCGATCGTGGCGGCCCAGTCGCCCACCAGGATGCCCGCGTCGATCGTCCGGCCGAGCAGGTAGGGGCTGAGCGCACTGGGCAGAAACCAGGCCAGCCCGGCGGTCGCCAGGGCTGCGAGCACGTCGGCCTGCACCCGCAGCGTCCACAGCAGAAACCGTGCTGGGCTACGGGTGTCGGGCCGAGCGGTCTCGGCGCGCGTGTAGGCGTCGATCCGCGGTGGGAAATCGTGCATAGCCGGTCAACGTTACGCCTGCGACTCCCGCCTGTCGACCGCCCAGCACCCCGACCCCGCCCGCGCTCCACCGCCGGCCGCACCCGCCCGCGCTCCCCTAACTGTCCAGCGCTCCCGAAGACCGGGAGCGCTGGATAGTTGGGGAACGGTTGGGTCGGACGGCGGGTCTCGGCCGATGCGGACTCCGCCGGGGCATGATGGAGGTAGGCCAAGTGACCCACGAGGAGGGGTTCAGATGACTCAGGTGGTGCCGATCCTTCGGGTCGCCGATGTGGATGAGTCGCTGGCGTGGTGGCAGCGGGTGGGCTTCGTCCACGACTTCACCCACCGCTACGGCGGTGGCACGACGCACCGGTTCATGGGAATCCGCCGTGACGGCGCGGACATCTTCCTCAGCGAGAACAAGGCGGACGCCACCGGCCCGGCCCTGGTCTACGTCTGGGTGCCGGACGTGGACGAGATCGCCCGCGCATTCGGCGTCGAGGTCGAGCAACATCCGTGGGCGCGGGACTTCGAGGTGGTCGACCCCGACGGCAACCGGGTACGGGTCGGCACCAAGGAGATCGGCCAGTCGGCCTGAACGGTGGTCGGCCGAGCGCCTCGCATGGCGTTTCGTCCGGGATTCTGGCCGTCCTGAGATCCCGGCATTCGCCGGGATGACGGCGGACCGCGAGACGGCCCCGGGCAGTGCCTCGGCGCAGGCGGCTCTGACCCAGGGGGAACGACCGGGTCTGGGCCCGCGGGACGACCGGGTCTTGGACCGAGGGAATCAGCGCAGGAACAGCGCCCGCAGCCGCAGCGTGCAGAACGCCACCCCGGCCACCGACATCACCCCGAAGTACGCCAGATGCACCCAGGTCGCGGGAGTGAACGCTCCGATCGACAGTTGCCGCATCAGCTCGACGCCGTGCCACAGCGGCATCGCCTGGATGAACCACTGGATCGGCTGCGGGTAGATGCCGATCGGGAACAGGGTGGCGCTGAACATGAACATCGGCAGCAGCACGATGTTGATCAGCTCCATCTGCTGGAAGGTGCTGAACCAGCTGGTCACCGCCATGCCGACGGCCGCGAAGCCGAGCGCGATCAGCACCGCCACCGGCACCATGGCCAGCGCCCACCAGGACGTGGCGATGCCCAGTGTCCCCATCACCCCCAGGAAGGCGCAGGCGTACAACAGCCCGCGGAACAGCGCCATCGCGATCTCGCCGGCGGCGACGTCCAGCGGGCCGAGCGAGGTGGACAGCATCGCCTCGTAGACGCGTCCGAAGCGCATCTTGAAGAAGACGTTCCAGGTCGAGTCGTAGATCGCCCCGTTCATCGCGGACGTCGCCAGCAGCGCCGGCGCGATGAAGGCCACGTACGACATCTCGGCGCCGTTCGGGCCGGTCACCGTGCCGACCAGTCCGCCCAG
>CALMIQ010000019.1 GCA_937863965.1 uncultured Micropruina sp. | reverse complement strand
CAGAGCGGCCCGAGGGGGTGGGGGTCATTGGCTTCTCCTTCGCAGGATGAGCCTAGGCACGCCCTGGCCGCGCGATGTTCCACCACGCCGCACGGACCGGTCCGCGTTCGGCGAGCAGTCCGGTCACCGGATGGGCCGGGTCCAGGGTCACGAACCCGTCGGTTGGAAACCCGCTGAAATCCGCACCCCAGGGTCACCGCAAGCGGCGACGAGCCAGCAGCCCCGGTTCTGGCGTGCACGTCTCGTCTCCGGCGTCCCGACCAGCGCCGCCGGATCCGGGCGACCGGGTCGCTCAGCGGCGCCGGCGTCCGTGCTCGCGTTCGCCGCCGTCGGCCGGGGTCTGGGACTCCACCGGGGTGTCGTGCCGGTGGTAGCCGCGGCCGTGGCAGGTCTCGCAGGTGACGGTGAACGCCTCGGCCAGGCCGGTGCCGATCCGCTTGCGGGTCATCTGCACCAGCCCCAGCGAGGTGACCTCGGCGACCTGGTGCCGCGTCCGGTCGCGACCCAGGCATTCGACCAGCCGGCGCAGCAGCAGATCGCGGTTGGCCGGCAGCACCATGTCGATGAAGTCGATCACGATGATGCCGCCGATGTCGCGCAGCCGGAGCTGCCGGACGATCTCCTCGGCTGCCTCCAGGTTGTTGGAGGTGACGGTGGCCTCCAGGTTGCCGGACGTCCCGGTGAACTTGCCGGTGTTGACGTCGATCACGGTCATCGCCTCGGTGCGGTCGATGACCAGCGAGCCGCCCGAGGGCAGGAACACCTTGCGCTCCAGCGCCTTGGCGATCTGCTCGTCGACCCGGTGCGCCGCGAACAGGTCACCTGACTCGGTGCGGTCCCAGTGCGTCAGCCGCTCCTTCAGGTGCGGCGCGACGTGGCTGACGTAGGCGTCCACGGTGTCCCAGGAGTCCTCGCCGACGCCGTTGCCGTCCACGATCAGCCGGCCGAAGTCCTCGGTGAACAGGTCGCGGACGATCCGCACGGTCAGGTCGGGCTCGGCGTAGAGCAGCTCGGGCGACTTGCCCGCCTTCACCCGCTTCTCGATGACCTCCCACTGTGCCTTCAGCCGGTTGACGTCGCGGACCAGCTCATCCTCGGACGCCCCCTCGGCCGCCGTCCGGACGATCACGGACGCGGCGTCGCCGACGAGCTCGTCGAGGATGCCCTTGAGCCGGCTGCGCTCCCCCTCGGGCAGCTTGCGGGAGATGCCCGACAGCTGCCCGCTCGGCGAGTAGACCACGTAGCGGCCGGGGATGGACACGTGCGCGGTGAGCCGGGCACCCTTGGCGCCGATCGGGTCCTTGCTGACCTGGACCAGCACGCTCTGCCCCGACTTGAGCACCTTCTCGATCTTGCGGTCGCCGCCGGTGACCCCGAACGCGTCCCAGTCGACCTCGCCGGCGTACAGCACGGCGTTGCGGCCGCGTCCGATGTCGATGAAGGCGGCCTCCATCGACGGCAGCACGTTCTGCACCTTGCCCAGGTAGACGTTGCCGATCATCGAGGTGGTCGACTTCTGGTCGACGTAGTGCTCGACCAGGATGCCGTCCTCGAGCACCGCGATCTGGGTGTACCGCTCGGCCTGCCGGATCAGCATCTTCCGGTCGACGGACTCGCGGCGGGCGAGGAACTCGGCCTCGGACAGGATCGGCGAGCGGCGGCGTCCGGCGGCCCGGCCCTCCCGGCGGCGCTGCCGCTTGGCCTCCATCCGGGTGGAGCCGTCGATCCCGGTGACCTGGTCGTTGGCCTTCGTGCGGCGCGGTTCGCGGACGCGCACCACGACGTCCGACGGGTCGTCCTCGGCGCCGGCGGTGTCCTCGCCGCGGCGCCGGCGACGCCGCCGTCGGCGGGTCGACGGGGTGCCCTCGGCCTCGTCCGCGGCCGGGTCGGAGGCGCCGTCGCCCTCGCTGTCGGCGTCGGCCGCATCGGCGGCCGCGTCCTCGTCACCCGCGCCGTCGTCGGCACCGTCGTCATCGCCGGCGTCCGCGGCACCGCCGCGGCGGCGGCGGCGTCCACCGCGGCGCCGGCGCCGGCGCCGCGGGCCCTCGCCGTCGGCGTCGTCGGCGTCATCGGATGCCGCGTCATCGGAGGTCGGCTCATCGGAGGCATCGTCGAGGACGATCGTGACGGACGCCGCATCGCCGGGCTCGTCGGCGTCCTCGCCGAGCTGGCCACCGATCGCGGCCGCCAGTTGATCCAACGCCTCGGCCCTCTCGTCCTCGGCGGCCTTGACGCGCGCCCGCTTGCGGCCGCCCGAGCGGGTCAACTCCTCCAGGCTCTCGGCGAGCGGATCGGGTTCGTCCTCGTCGGCCTCCCCCGGCTGCGCTTCCGTCGCCTCCGGCTTCGGCTCGGCCGCGCGGCGCCGGCGGCGTCCGCGGGGCTCCGACGCCCGCGGCGCGAGGTCGTCCAGGGTCGGCAGCTCGTCGAGGCTGAGCGGTTCCTGCGTGGTCTCGGGCTCGGCGGACTCGACCACCACCTCGGTCACCGTCGCGCGGCTGCGGCGCCGGCGGGCCGGCCGCTCGACCGGCTCGGCCCGGGCCTCCTCCGGCTCGGACCCGAGGGCCTCCGACTCGGCCTGGGCGCCTTCCGGTTCGGTCTCGGCGCTCGCGGGGTCGACCTCGGCCTCCACGGCCGCGGGTGCAGTCTCCACGAGTTCGCCGGTCACCTGCTCCTCGGCCACGACGTCGGCCAGTTCGTCGGCGGCTTCCTGCTCGGCCTCGGCGTCGGCCTGCTCGATGTCGGAGTCAGCCTGCTGGGCCTCGGCGTCGGTCTCGGCCTCCGCGTCGATCTCGACGACCTCCTGCTCGGTCTCGGCGGCTTCCTGCTCGGTCTCGGCGTCCGCGTCGAGCTGGTCGGCCGCCTGCTCGGGGTCGACGACCTCCGCGGCGGCCTCGTCGGCGACGGGTTCCGGGGTAACGGCGTCCACCGGCTCGGACGCCACTCGCTCGGCATCCTCGGTCGGCTCGGTCTCGACCGCGGGCGGCAGGGTGACCTGGGCGGGCGGACCGGCGGGGCGGCTGGCGGAGCGGCGCCGCCGCGGCGCGGCCGGGGGCACCGTCGAATCGTCAGCCGTGGCGGTAGGGGTATCTGTGTCGAGCATGTGCTCTCCTTCGTCGGCGTGGGGGACGCCGCGTGATGTGGCCACCGGAGTGGCGAAGCCTGTGGACTGGATCCGTTCCCACCAGCCCCCGCGGTCGTCGCCGTCGCGGTTGAGCCGGCCGGGCCATCGAGCTGTCACCTCGACGATGCCGGATCGAATGAGCCTGCTGCGCGGGCTCGTCCTGAGGGTGATTATGCCACACCGCCACGACCCCGCCTTCGCGGCACCCGGCGTCCCGTCCTTCGAGCCGGCCTTCAGGTGGCCGTTCGGCGCTCCGGTCCACCCTCGGCACCGGCGTCCGGACCGCCTCCCGCCGCGGCACCCGGACCGCCTCCCGCACCGGCGTCCGGCTCGGACGCCGGCGGCGCCGGAGCACCCGGGAGCGGTGGGACGCCCGCCGGAGCGTGCCCGTTCTGCCGCCGGTACCAGTCGGCGTAGGCGGCGACGGCGGTCGGCAGGGTGGGGAAGATCAGATCCTCGCCCACCCGCTGGGCGAACCCGGCTGCCGTCAGCTGTTCCCGCAGCTCGAACTTCACCCGCGCCAGCGCGAAGGTGATGCCGCGGGCGGTCAACTGCGCACGCAGGGTCTCCAGGGCGTCCACGCTGGTCAGGTCGACCTCGACGTTCGCCTCGGCGTTGAGCACGAACCAGCGGCAGGCCGGCTCGGCATCGTTCGCGGCGGCGCTGGCCCGGGTCAGGAAGTCGTCGGCGTTGGCGAAGAACAGCGGCGAGTCGTACCGGTAGACCACCAGGCCGGGAACCTGCACGGCGCCCTGGTGGTCGTCGACGTCATGCATGCCGGCCATGCTCGGCACGTAGCCCAGGATCCCGTCGTGCGGGCTGGCGATCCGGCGGATCAGGTCGAGCACCGACAGTCCCACCGCGAGGCCGATTCCGCCGAGCACGTCGAAGGTCAGGACGCCCAGCGTGGTGGCGATCGCCAGGTACAGCTCGCTGCGCCGGAACCGCGCGATCCGCCGCAGCTCGGCGACGTCGATCAGGCGGAGCGCGGCGTAGACCACCAGGGCCCCCAGCGCCGCGGCCGGGAACCAGGCGAGCACCGGTCCGAGCACCAGCAGCGCCCCGATCACGACGACGAGGCAGACCAGCGAGTACAGCTGGGTGCGGCTGCCCATCGCGTCGCCGATCGCCGTCCGGCTGCCGGAGGAGCTGACCGGGAAGCCGTTGGTGAAGCCGTTCACCACGTTGGCCGCACCCAGTGCCAGCAGTTCCTGGTCGCTGTCCAGGTTCTCCTTGCGGCGGGTGGCGAAGGCGCGTCCGGTCAGCACGTTGTCGGTGTAGCCGACCACCGCGATGCCCAGCGCGTAGGGCAGCAGGGTGAAGACCGCCAGGTCGTCCAGCCGCGGCACCCGCGGCGCCGGCAGCCCCTGCGGCACGTCGCCGATCAGCTGGACGCCGAGCGCGTCCAGCCCGAAGAAGCGGACGCAGCCGGCGGCGGCCAGCATGCAGATGAGCGGACCCGGCCAGTTCGGCAGCCAGCGACCGAAGACGAACAGCGCGACGCCCACGGCGCCCGCCAGCAACACCGTCGGCAGGTGCGCCGAGCCGAGCTGGGTGACCAGGGAGGCGAGCTGTGCCCAGGGACGGTCACCGGTGATGGTGAGCTGGGTGACGGTGCGGAACTGGCTGGTGATCATCAGGACCGCGATCCCGGCCAGATAGCCGATCAGCACAGGATGCGACAGCAGGTTCGCCAGGAACCCGAGCCGGAACACCCAGCCCAGCAGGCAGACCAGGCCGACCGCGATGGCCATCACGCCGGCGACCTCCGACCAGCGTTCGGTGCCGCCGGCCGCGCCGAGCAGGGCGCCCAGGCCGGCGGCGGTCATCAGCGCGGTGGTCGACTCGGGCCCGATCGACAGCTGTCGCGACGATCCGAGCAGCGCGTAGATCGCCAGCGGCGCGAGGATCGCCCACAGCCCGGCGATCGGCGGCAGCCCGGCGATCTCGGCGTAGGCCATCACCTGCGGGATCAGGTAGGCGGCGACCGTCACCCCGGCCACCACGTCGCCGCGCAGCCAGCCGCGGTCGTAGTTCAGCAAGGCATGCAGGCCCGGCGCGAAGCGAGCCCAGCGGGGTGCGGCGCCGGCGTCCATGCAGGAACGCTAGTGGCCGGGCGTCCGTGCCGCCATGACACCCGGCGAACCGTGGCCGCCAGCGCGCCCGGACCCCTCAGTTGCTCTTCCGGATCGCGCGCACCCCCGCCCAGAGGCCGACGGCCGCGAGCGCGAGGGCCGCCACCCAGCCCCACAGCACGACGATGTCGCCGAGTTCGCCGGCGAGCAGCGCACGCGCGGCCTGGACGACCCAGTTCAGCGGATTGACGGCGGCGACCACCCGCATCCAGCCCGGGGCGACGTCGAGCGGCAGCAGCATGCCCGAGAGGATCATCAGCGGGAAGATGAGGGTCTGCTGGACGCCCCAGAACAGCCACTCGCGGTCCTTGGTCGCCAGCGCGAGCGTGTACGACAGGGCGCCGAGACCGACCCCGAACACCGCCAGCAGGGCCAGGCCCACGATCAGCCCGACCGGATGGACGCGGAAGCCGAAGGGCATGGCGATGACGACGATGATCAGCGACTGCGCGATGATCGGCGCGATCTCCTTGAGCGCGCGGCCCACCAGCAGCGACGAGCGCGACAGCGGGGCGACCAGGGTGCGCTCGTGCGAGCCGGTCATCATCTCGTACTGCAGGTTCGAGCCGGTCGCGCCGGTGCCGAACAGCACGATCATGACCAGCACGCCCGGCACGAACCACTGCAGCGTCTCGCCCGCGGGCATGCCCGACTGGCCGATCAGCAGCGGCGCGAACAGCCCCAGGAAGACCAGTGGCTGCACCAGGCTGAAGATCAGCGTGAACGGGTCGCGGACGACCGGCTTGAGTTCGCGGGTCAGGACGTTCCAGGTGTCCCGTACGGGATTGGCCCGCACGGCGGTGTCGATCGTCGGGGTGCTCATCGGTTCGCTCCTACCTTCTCGGTCGTGGCCTCGGCGGCCGTCTCTTCCGCTGGGATCCCTTCGCCTTCCTCCGCCTCGCGCAGCGTCCGTCCGGTGAGCGCGAGGAAGACGTCGTCGAGCGTCGGCGGCACTCCGGTCGCGTGCCGCACCACGAGGCCGGCCGCATCCAGCGCTCGGACGGCGGCCGGCAGCAGCGCGTCCCCGTCGGGTGCCGTGACGCTGACGGACGCCTCGCCCTCGCGCCGCACGTCGCGATCGGTGAGCCGCTGCACGACCGCGACCGCCCGGACGGCCTCGTCGGCCGAGGCGAAACCCAGGGTCACGACGTCGCCGGCCAGGTTCGCCTTGAGCCGGGCGGCGGTGTCGTCGGCGATCACCCGGCCCTTGTCCATGACCATGACGCGTTCGGCGTAGCGGTCGGCCTCTTCGAGGTAGTGCGTCGTGAGGAAGACCGTCGTGCCGTGCTGCGCGCGCAGGTCGAGGATGTGCTGCCACAGGTTGGCCCGGCTCTGCGGGTCGAGTCCCGTCGAGGGCTCGTCGAGGAAGAGCAGCGGCGGCGCGTGCATCAGCCCGAGCGCGACGTCGAGCCGGCGTTTCTGCCCGCCCGACAGCTGCTGCACCGCCCGGGTCGCGAACGACGCCAGGTCGAGCGACTCGATGAGTTCGTCGGCGCGACGGCGGGCGGCGTCCTTCGGCATTCCGTAGAACGCGCCCTGGCTGAGCAGCTCGTCGCGGGCGCGCTGGGCGAAGCTGCCGCTGGTGAGCTGCCCGACGTAGCCGATCCGGGCCCGCACCTCGGCCGGACGACGCAGGATGTCGAAGCCGACGACACGGGCCGTGCCCGAGGTCGGCGGGATGAGGGTGGTGAGCATGCGCAGGCTGGTCGACTTTCCTGCGCCGTTCGGTCCGAGGAAGGCGACGAGTTCGCCGCGGGTCACTTCGAAGGTGAGGTCGGTGACCGCCTCGACCGTCTTGCTCTTGACGGTGAAGCGCTTGGTGAGCCCCTGGGCCTCGATGATCGGATGGGTCATGGGACCACCCTAGAATCCGATGCGGACAGATCCTGTCCGCGATCCCTGGCAATCTTGATCCATGGCGGACACCACCTCGCGAGCCCTCTCGCTGCTCAACCTGCTGCAGACGCACCGGCACTGGCCGGGGTCGGAGCTCGCGGAACGCCTGGGCGTCACCGAGCGGACCGTGCGGCGCGATGTCGAGCGCCTGCGCGAACTCGGCTACCGGATCGAGTCCACGCCGGGCGCGGCCGGCGGCTACCGGCTGGAGGCGGGCAGCGCCGTGCCACCGCTGCTGCTCACCGACGAGGAGGCCGTCGCGATGGCGATCGGGCTGCGGCTCGCGGCGTCCCAACGCCTGGTGCGCGGTGCCGACACGACGCTGACGGCGCTCGCCAAGCTCGAGCAGGTGCTGCCGGCGCCCCTGCGCCGCCGGGTCAACGCGCTCGCGCAGACCGTGCAGCCCGCGGGCATCCGGTCGGGCGCGCCGGTCTCGACCGAGCTGCTCGGCGAGCTCGCGCTCGCCTGCCGCGACCACGAGCGGGTGCGTTTCACCTACACCGCGGCGTCCGGGGAGGTGACGCTCCGCCGCGTCGATCCGCACGCCCTCGCGCCCGCGGATCGGCACTGGTACCTGCTCTGCTGGGACGTCGACAAGGACGACTGGCGCACGTTCCGGGTCGACCGGCTCACCGACGTCCGGCACACCCGCGTGTTCTTCCGGCCCAAGCCGCTCACACCCGAGGAGATCGAGGAGTTCATCCTGGTCGCCCGCTCCTGGGTCCGCCAGCCGGTCGAGGCGGACGCCGTGATGGCGATGCCGCTGGACGAGATGCGCGCCTACTTCGGCCAGTGGGGCCAGGGCGCCGAGGCCGAGGACGACGACCACACCCGCTGGGGCGTCGGCGGTGCCGACTGGCGCGAGACGATGTACGGACTGACCTACATCCCGCCCGGGGTCGAGTACGCCACCGACCTGGCCGAGCCCGGCCGGAGCGACCTCCGCGAGATGCTCGAGCGGATGCTGCGCGCGCTCGACGCGCCACCCCCGCCCCCGCGACCGGAGCCCAGCCAGGCCCACCAGTCCACCGACTGACGCAACCCGGCGGCCCGGATCGGGGACCGCCGACCGGCTCGCCGCCTACTCGCGAGGGCGCTCGGTGAACAGCGTGAGCGCGATCGCGCGGGCCGCCTCGCGGGCCGCCGACACCGCGCCGAGCGAGACGATGTCGCCGCCGAGCCGCGAGGCGACGATCTGCGGCGGCGGCAGCTGGGACTCGGCACGGACGTGGCTGCGGGCGATCTCGATCAGGTCGCCCAGCGCCCCGGCCATGGCGCCGCAGACGACGATCAGGCCCGGGTCGTAGAACCGCGAGACGACGTTGCACATCCGTCCCAGCGTGTTGCCGAGTTCCTCCAGCAGCGGTCGCGAGACGGGGTCTTCGAGGTCGGCGGCGGCGAGCGCCGCCTCCGCGGTGAGGCCGGCTTCGGGCAGTTGCGCCCAGGGATGGTCCGCCGGCACGCGGCCCTCGGCCAGCGCGCCGCGGATCCACTGTTCGGTGCGCAGCCCGATCCCGTGGGTGTTGCCGATGCCCGCGACGTAGGTGAAGCCCTCCAGCTCGCCCACGCCGCCGTGCGCGCCGCGCACCAGCCGGCCGTCGAGGAAGACGCCCGAGCCGAGCCGGCGTCCGACCAGGATCGCGATGAAGTCGTCGTACCCGCGCGCCTCTCCCAGGGTGCCCTCGGCGACCGCCGCGAGCGCCGCGTCGTTCTCCACCCGGACGGCCGGGAACTCGCCGCTCAGCGCCGGCTGCAGCCCGCTGTTCATGTGCTGCCAGAAGCCGGAGGGGTGCGAGGGCGAGCCGCCGTCGGCGTCCACCGGGGCGGGGATCCCCACGCCCACGCCGATCACCTCGGCGCGCGTCCGGCCGGCCGAGGCCAGCGCCGCGTCGATGACCCGGAACGCCGCCTCGGGTCGCTCGCCCCTGTCGAGGTCGGCGAAGGGCAGCAGCGCGGCGTCGGTGAAGCCCCGGACGTGGCTGCGCTCCCGCGCCAGGACGCAGCCGGCGAGATCGGCGACGGTCGCGGTGAACTGCCGCTCCCCCGCGTCGATCCCGACCACCACGCCCGCCTCGCCGCGCAACTCGAAGCGGCGCGCGGGCCGGCCCAACCGCTGGCCGTCCTCGGGTCCGGCGCTGGGCAGCTCGCTGATCAGGCCGACCTCGATGAGCGTGTCCAGGGCGGCCAGTGCGGTCGATCGGGTGAGGCCGAGAGCCGCCATGACGTGGTCCGCGCGGAAGGCTCCGGCGTCCCACGCGAACTCCAGAACCGCGGACGTGCTCAGCCGATGACGCAACTGGCCGTCGGTGAGATTCATGCCTCGATTCCCCCTTGACCGTCTCGCGAGCTTCGGGCATCCTACCCGCAGTCATATTTCTGCGACTACTCTATTTAGTCAGTGCAGAAAGAGGCGCAGTCACTGACGACCCCCGAAGGGACAACGACGTGCCCCACTCCTCACCGGGCAACCCCGCAACGGCCTCCACCCCACTCCGCATCTTCCAGACCCAGTTCAGCAACAGCTACAACGTGAGCTTCGCGTCCTACCTGATGGCGATGGCTCCGGCGATCATCGTCTACGTCTTCTCCCAACGCTGGGTGATGTCCGGTCTGACCC
>CALMIQ010000018.1 GCA_937863965.1 uncultured Micropruina sp. | reverse complement strand
GACGACGAAAGGGTGTGCCGGGACGACGAAAGGGTGTGCCGGGACGACGAAAGGGTGTGCCGGGACGACGAAAGGGCGCCGGGATGACGGAAGCCATGACCGTCATCCCTGGCTCGACCCGGGATCTCACCCCGCCCAGGACGACCCGGCCCGGGCGCGGGCACACCTGGTTTCGACGGGCTCAACCTGCGGCGGGCTCAGCCGGTGACGACGTCAGCCACCGACGAGCTCGGTGTACGCGGTCGCGGAGGAGTCGACCAGCAGCTGCACGCAACGCTCATACTCGTTCTCCTCGCCGATGGCCCGCGCGGCCCGGGCCAGCGCCCACACGGCGCGCAGGAAGCCGCGGTTGGGCTCGTGCTCCCAGGGCACCGCGCCGGAGCCCCGCCAGCCGTTGCGGCGCAGGGCGTCCAGGCCGCGGTGATAGCCGGTGCGCGCGAAGGCATAGGCGGTGATCGCACCCTCGCGGTCGCCGCGGCCCAACGCCTGTTCGGCGAGCACGGCCCAGGCCAGGCTGGAGCTGGGGTGGGCGGCGGCCACATCGACCGGGTCGGCATCGAGGACGGCCGCGGCAGGGTCCTCGGGGAGCAGCGTGGCATGCGCGCCGGGATCGGCGAACGGAAGGTGAGCCATGGGCCAACCCTAACGGCCGCACCACGAGCGACGCTGGCCCGCGCCCTGCCCGCGGACCCATACTGGCGCGATGCCGTGGGTGGACGACGTGGTCGCACTGGCCCGCGCGCTGCCCGCGGACCCATACTGGCGCGATGCCGTGGGTGGACGACGTGGTCGCACTGGAACCCGTCGCGCGCCGCGCGCCCAGCGTGCTGAACACCCAACCGGTGGTGCTGCGGCGGGCCGTCGACCGGCTGGAGGTGGGTTGGGATCCGCGCCGGACGCTGCCGATCCTCGATCCGGACGACGACCAGCTCTTCCTGTCCATCGGCGCGTTCATCGAGGCGCTGCGGGTGGCCGCCGGGGACGCCGGCATCGGGGTGTCCGTCGAGTACGCCGTGGACGCCGCCCGGCACCGGTTCGCGTCGCTGCGCCCCGGCCCGGTCACGCGCCCCTCCTTCAGCGCCGACGAGGTACGCAACCGGGTGAGCGGCGCCGGCCGGTTCGCCGAGCCGTTCCCGTCGCTCCATGAGGTCGATCAGATCGCGACCAGCGCCGGGCTGCCCTCAGGCATGAGCGTGCTGGCCTGGGAGCCGGCGGTGGCGGCCCCGCTGGCCGAGCGCGCGCACCGCTGGCTGTTCGGCACCCCCGAGCCGCGTCGGGAGCTGCGCGACTGGGTGCGCCGGGGTGCCGACGACGGGATCGAACCGGAGGCTCTCGGGCTGCCCGCCTGGCGTGCTCGCCTGTTCCTCGCCTCGCGGGGCGTCTGGGACGACGCGGCGTCCGACCTGCTGGGCGGCCATCCGCGCGGGCTGGGCACCCTCGCGGCGGTGGTGGACGCCGACCCGGCAGGCGGCCCGCGGCGCCTGGGGGTTCTGGGCGCCGGGCTGCTGCGATTCACGCTGCAGGCGGCCCGCCACGGCCTGCGGGTGCAGCAGCTTCCCCACCTGACTGCCTACCCGGAGACCCGCGAGCTGCTGGCCTATCTGGCGGAGGCCTCCCCGGGCGCCGGGCGCGTCGCCTGCGCCGTCCGGGTGGGGACGCCGGAACGCGAGCCGCCGCTCGGGCGGCGGCGTCCGACCCCGATCGAAGGCTGAACCAAGCCCGACGAAACCACACGACACCAGGTGAATCCACACCTCCGGACGGCCGTCCGGACGCTGTCGGCGGCCCGTCCCGGCTCGATGTGAGTTGTGTCGCGCCAAGCTCTATGCTGCGGCCATGGTCGACGAGGACACCACCTTTCAGCTCCGCATGGATCGCTACGGACCCGACCTGCTCGACGGTCTGACCCGGGTCTACGGCGATGCGGCGCCGGCACTCTTCGAACGGCTGACCGGCGTGATGCGGGACGCCGTCGCGGCCCGCAGCACCGACCTGAAGGTCCTGGACGAGGCCCGCCTGCTCAGTCCCGACTGGCTGCAGCGCCCGGACGCCGTCGGCTACGTCTGCTACGCCGACCGGTTCGGCGGGTCGCTGGCCGGGGTCGCCGAACGGATCGACCACCTGAAGTCGCTCGGTGTCAGCTACCTGCATCTGATGCCGCTGCTGCGCCCCCGCGAGGGCGACAGCGACGGCGGCTACGCGGTCGCCGACTACCGCCAGGTCGACCCCAGGCTGGGCACCATGGACGACCTCGCCGGCCTGGCCTCGACCCTGCGCGGACAAGGCATTTCGCTGGTCGTCGACCTCGTCCTCAACCACGTCGCCCGGGAGCACGAGTGGGCCGTCCGGGCGCGCGCCGGTGAGCAGAAGTACCGCGACTACTTCCACATCTTCGGCGACCGGCAGCTGCCGGACGCCTACGAGCGGACTCTGCCGGAGGTGTTCCCCGACTTCGCGCCCGGCAACTTCACCTGGGACGACGAGGCGCAGGGCTGGGTGTGGACCACCTTCAACGCCTTCCAGTGGGACCTGAACTGGGCCAATCCGGACGTCTTCGCCGAGTTCGCCGACCTCATCCTGTTCCTGGCCAACAACGGCGTCGAGGTGCTGCGGCTGGACGCGATCGCCTTCATCTGGAAGGAGATGGGCACCGACTGCCAGAACGAGCCGCCGGTGCACGACATCACCCAGGCCCTGCGTGCCGTGCTGCGGATCGTCGCCCCGGCCTGCGCCCTGAAGGCCGAGGCCATCGTCGGGCCGCAGGACCTGATCTCCTACCTCGGCCAGGGCCGGCACTTCGGCAAGGTCTCCGACCTCGCCTACCACAACTCGGTCATGGTGCAGCTATGGGGGGCACTGGCCTCGCGGCACACCCGGCTGTTCGAGGTGGCACTGTCGAACTTCCCGGGCAAACCGGCGAGCACCACCTGGGCCACCTACGCGCGCTGCCACGACGACATCGGCTGGGCGATCTCGGACG